>JAOUET010000245.1 GCA_029858605.1 Coriobacteriia bacterium
TGTGACTTGTGCGGGGGTCTTGTCATGACGTGACGCGATCCCCTGTATCTCGGCGACGTCGTTCACTCTGCCACGCATAATCGGCGCCCATGCCTCGACAGCGATACTGTTTCGCACACAGAACGACACGACTTCGGGTTGTTGTAGCCGAGGATGGAACTCGAACTGATCGACCGCCGGCGCTACGTCCGCTCTCGACAGAAGCGCATCCAGGTGGTGTGGCAGGAAGTTGCACACGCCGATCGCCCGTGCCAGACCCTGGACGAGACATCTCTCCATCGCCCTCCACGTCTCGAGCATCAGGCTCGGGATCGGCCAGTGGACGAGATAGAGATCCACGTAGTCCACGTCGAGGCGAGCGAGGCTGCGCTCAAGCGCCTCCTGCGTCTCGGAGAAGCCCTGTTCCGTGTTCCAGACCTTCGTGGCGATGAACACGGCTTCGCGTGGAACGCCGCTGTCACGAATGCCCGCGCCGACGCCGACTTCGTTGCCATAAAACGACGCGGTGTCAACACTGCGATAGCCGATCTCGAGGGCGGTTCGCACCGAGCCGGCTACTTCATCTCCCTCGGCGGCTTTGTACGTGCCGAAGCCGAGCCGGGGCATCTCGACACCCTGGGAGATGGTGACCGTGTCCTGGATGCTCTCGATCATTCGGATCTCTACAGCGAGCTGTATGGATCCATGGGATCGAACGCTTCGACGTTCCAGTCAACGCCCAGCTCAGTCAGCTTGGCGTAGTAGTCCTGCTCTGAGTACTCTCTGTTCAGGATGTGGAACCGCGCTCCGTTCAGGCCGACGCAGAACGCGCAGTCGCGACAGTCGACGCACTGCACGCACTCGATCAAGCTGTCGCAGTTGTGACAGCCGATGCAGGCACGCGAGTTGTACACGAAGTTGCAGTTGCGACAGGCTTCGAGATTGAAGCAGCCGTAGTTGTTCGCGGGATCGCGATCGTGCGTGTGCTCCGACCTAAGTCTCGTCCACTCTTGTTGAAATCGCGTGTCCACTAGGCCTCCACCCAGCGAGTCGCTCGCAACCACCTCTCACTCTAGCACCCAACGCCTGCTCCTAGTCAGCCACGCCGCACTTCGCAAGTGTCATAATCATTCCTGGCGAGAAGCAGAGAGGAGGCTATCGTGGACGAGAAGACCAAACGTGTCCTTACCTATGTCGGGATAGCCATCGCAGCCGCAATCATCGGCGCGCTGATCGTATGGGGATTCACTAGAACGGACGAGCCCACCACGGCGTCGAGTTCAACTGATGAGGAGAAGATCGCCTCTCTCGAAGCCGAGGTCGAGTCGCTGACTGCGCAGGTCACATCGCTCGAGGCGGATCTGGCAGACACGGAGCGCCAGCTCGAGGACGCACTCGCCAGGGCCGATTCCGGATCGACAGGTGGCACGAGCGGAGGCTCAACCGGCGGCGGCACGAGTGGAGGAACGAGCGGAGGCTCCACGTCATCGGGTTCGGAAACGCAGTTCTGCTACATCACCAAAGTCGTGTGGGAAGGAGCCACCCCACAGATCACCGTCGACTACGCGCAGCTGCTCACCGGGCAGGCTGCGCACGATGCAGCCGTGGCGGCGGGTGAAGAACCGCTGGACTTCTTCATCAAGAACGAGAATCCAAAGCTTCGAACGTTTCCGGCTGATTCGTCGAAGAGCGTGAAGCTGGTGTCCAAGGCCGACGGTGTCGACCCTGGCGGCTACAACGTCAATTTCGGACAGTGGGTAGACTACTACTCCGGGATGAGCGGCGGCCTCGAGCACATCGCCGATTCCGCCTACTACATCACGATCACCGACGGCAAGATCGTCAAGATCGAGGAAGTCTACTTCCCCTAGGCGACGAGCCAAACGGCTTGGCGACAAGCGACACATAGCGGAGCGGCTCGGCCCGATCGCACCGAGCCGAGGGTTTCATCGGTAGCCGCGAGCGGTTATCGTACTCTCATACTCTCGGCTGTTGGAGCTTTCTTTCCGTGAATCCCAAGACACTGCGCAAAACACTGCTCGCGGTCGTAGTACCTGTTCTCGCCATCGCCATCGCAGCGGGAATCGCTCTGCGCCCCGACAGCAGCAAGCACACTCCGGCAAGGTCATTCGACTCCCTGTCGAGTGAGTTGAGCGCTGACTACGCTGCGGAACCAGCCGAAGACTCCGAGTCCATGTGGGCCGACACATCTACCAAGCTCCAAGAGCTGAAACCGGCTGCGCAACCGACAGAAGGGACCCCCGCCTCCTCATCTGAGCCTGAAGGACCGCGTTCGACGTGGCGCTTCGGTCTGATCGCCGGCATCGAGGATTCCAAGCAGGGACCCGTCATCGTTCTCGACCGGGCGCAGTTGCTCCCGACAGACGAGACCGCGCATCCTTCGGCCGCGGAACTCGT
>JAOUET010000246.1 GCA_029858605.1 Coriobacteriia bacterium
AGCTTCGCCGATCTACATTGAGAAAGCGCAACTCTGTGGGCTTCTTGATGTCGCGGTCCCAATCCCAGAAGCGGAAACTCACGTGCTTTGGCTCCAGGATGAATCGCGAGGGCACCTCAGTGAAGCTTGCGAGGAAGGACTGAGCATACTCGTTGAGCATGCCGCCGCAACTCTTGTCGCGCGGCAACGCGGACGAGTCCGCAAGCAGGACTGGCCCTCTCTTTGCTGCTCTTAGGGCCGCCATGACACCGGCGGGGCCGGCACCGGCGACAATCGTGTCATAGTGGGTTGCGCTCGCGTGTGGCATCAAGCATCTCCTTGGCGCACACCCCGTACCCCCATGAGAGACTACGACGTACGCTGGCCGAATCCTCCGTGCGGGCTTGGTAGCTCGTGTATCATCTGCTTCAATCTACGGACCTTTGGAGGCCCGATGGCGAAGTGCTGGGAACGACGAGACTGCGACGACAAGATGCGGGCGGAGTGTCCTCACCCCACGGTCTTCATAGACAGATGTCCCACCAAATGCGCGTTTGCAAAATGCGATCGCGCGACGCACGAGCTCACGACCGACCCGCAGCTTGTCTTCGACGCAACTGTCGACAGGGATGCAGCGATCAAAGAGGAATGTCTGTACTGCGGTTTCTTCCTCAGGAACGGGCCGCGGTTGAAACTCGATGACCAGGACTGAGAGGTCGCTTCTTCGGGAAGATTCCGGTGAGGTCGCTCGTTGGGGCGACCGGCCTGTGGAACAATGATCATAGTCGTACCTTTGGACGAGGAGGAGACCATGCAGCAGTACATGCCGAGCTACTCCGATTGGGACGACTTGTACGCCCTTGTCCGTGACATCTTCGTTGCAGCGTCTGTGACGTGCTTCTTGTATGCCTTGCATCGCATCGCCACTGGCGTCGCGCTCGGAGGACGGGTGAGGGCTCTGAGGGAATTCCGCGAGGCGTACACGCCTGAGGAGCGCGAGGTTCTCATCCACCGGATCAAGAGAGAATCGTTGAAGTTCTAGCTCCCGGCTGCTGATTCTCATGCCTTCCGTTGCCGAGGAGTTGCTGGCCTACGGGCTCGAGCTTGAGGCGGAGGGCGCAGCGCAGGTAGGCGACTCCTTCAGTGGCTCGCCTGATGCGGACGCCCTGCTGGAGTCGTCGCCCGAAGCCTTCCTCATCGGCGTCTTGTTCACCCAAGGCATACCTGCCGAACGCGCGTGGATGGGACCTTGGCTTCTGCGCGAGCGACTCGGCCATCTGGATCTCCGTCGTCTGGCCGAGGAGCCCGACGCGGTGCGCGAGGCGCTTCAGCGTCCGCCGATGCTGCATCGCTTCAAGAACACGCTGCCGCGCTGGATCTCTTCGGCGGCACGTCGGCTTCTCGACGAATACGGCGGTGACGCGACGCGGATATGGGCCTCCGGAAGTCACGTGCTGGAGGTCACGGAGCGTTTGGCCGCGTTCGACGGTGTAGGCCGAAAGAAGGCCGTCATGACCGTCGAGATACTCGTCCGCCGCTTCGGCGTGCGACTCGAAGGGTGGGAGTGTCGCCAGGTCGCCTACGACGTTCAGGTCCGCCGGGTCTTCTTGCGCACCGGTCTCGCCGATCGCGACACGCCGGACTCGATTGCCCGGGCGGCGAGCCGAATCTACCCCGACGCACCTGGGACGCTGGATCTCGCCGCATGGCTGATCGGGCGCGAGACATGTCGTCCGAACGTGCCGCTGTGCGATGTCTGTCGGCTCCACAGGTCGTGCCCAAGGCGGACGTGGCTCGGTGCAAGGGGAGTCGGCGTGCGGTAGTAGGTCGGACCGTGGCCGCCCGCCTATCGCCTGCAGGGTGTCTCGATGGCGCGAAAGAGAAGCCCGGACAGAAGCTTCGGGTAGAAGTAGGTGGACTTCTGCGGCATGACGTCGCCAGCGAGGGCAACGGCACGCATCTGGTCCATCCGCGTCGAACGCAGTACGAACGCCACTTTGTGATGGCGGCTGGCAGCTTCCAGTGCCTCCTGCGCGTCGGCCACGAAGGAGAGCCGTTCGAGCGTTTCCGGTTGGTCCGGGTCGATGCCGAAGAGCGGTTTGAGCACGAGTTCCTGGAGAACGGCGACGTCGAGTTCCTTCCAGGCGCGCGATCGGTCTAGTGGGATGGCCGAGTCCAGATCGACGTCCGGGCGCAGCGCGGCGACCCTCGGTCGATCATCGGTGCTCGTGCGAACAAGGAATGCAGGGGATTCGATTCCTTCGAGGACGTCGGTAGGCTCCTCGGGACCCGTCTCTCGCACATCGAAGTGTTCGGCCATTCTCGCGTAGAACTCGGCTGGATCGAAGCTGCCCTCGATGGCGGCGACGCGATGCGTCGGGAGGACGACCAGCTCCGGATCGTCCATATCGACG
>JAOUET010000068.1 GCA_029858605.1 Coriobacteriia bacterium
AGGGCTTCGCCGAGAGAGGCAAGTCCTGGCAGTGGATATCCACCTACTACTTCCCGGGGTCGTACACATCGCAGTTGGGTAGCGATCCCACCGTCGTCGTGCATCTGACCACGGACAAGCGCTATGAAGCCAACTGGACGCTGGTCCCGATGGGCGGCACGAGACTCGAGATAGACAAGAACGACGACACCACATTCGAAAGCCTCGGCAAGGTCGACGAGTCTTTCACCTTCGCCTACGACTCCGGCACCGGAAAGGTCAAGGCGACGGGAAACCAGGGAAGCGTGTTTACCGGTCTCTCGACGTACAAGTTCAGGGTCACCACGAATTCATCGCCTCGGCTGATACAGGTCTCCGACCCGTCCGGATATCGCAATCTCGCGAACCGCGTCTACCGAGGCGACATCGAGATGCGGGAAGGCAGCGGCAAGCTCCAGCTCCGCAACATCCTCGGCATGGAGGGCTACATCAAGGGAGTCCTGCCCGGCGAGATGGGCAGTGCAGCCTGGGACATGGACGCACTCAAGACCCAAGCTGTTTGCGCGCGTTCCTACGCGTACATCGGAGACATCAGGGGTGCGGTGCTCGAATGCGACACCGACGATCAGGTCTACCTAGGCTATTCGTCGGAGAACGCGACGCTCAACGATGCGGTAGACGGGACTTCGCGAACGGTGCTCAAGCACAGCAAGGCACCCGCGAGCGACAACCACGTCATCCAGACGTTCTTCCACTCGAGTTCCGGCGGGCACACGGCGCGCATAGAGCAGATCTGGTCGGGCACGGGCTTCCCGTCGTCCGTGTACCCGTACTACGGAGGCGTTGACGATCCCTACTGCGACGACGCGGGCAGCCCGAACGACCCCTGGCCCTCGGTGACCAAGAACGGGCTGCAGATCGCGTCGGCGATCGCACCGAAGATCAGCGGAGAGCCTGCGGGCGCGGGAACAACAGTCTGGGTCAAGGCGATCAGCATCAACCGCTACTCGGATTCCGGATTCGTGAACACTGTCGACCTGACGTGGTCCAACGGCGCGAAGTCTCTCGGTGTCGGTGGCTCCACCTTTGCAAATGCGCTCGGCCTGAAGAGCCGGAAGTACTACATCGGCGTGCCGTGGGACCGCATCGCGCTCGGCGACCGCTACTCGACGGCCGTCGAGGTGTCAGCGATGCTCTATCCGGCGGGCTCGACACCCGGCGTGGTCGTGATTGCCAACGGTTCGGACGAGAAGTACGCGGACTCGCTCACCGCCTCCGGACTTGCAGGGCAGGCCGGCGGGCCGGTGCTCCTGACGCGCCCCGATGCTCTGCCTTCGGCAGTTCGCAGCGAGATTTCGAGACTCAAGGGGCTCGGAGCCACGAAGGCCTACATCGTGGGCGGAGTGACCAGCGTGGAGCCTGCGGTCTTTGCGAGCGTCGAAGCGATCATGGGCGCTGGCAACGTCGAGCGTCTGGCCGGCGGAGGAGCGTACGCGACCGATCGGTACGGCACAGCGGCGAGCGTGGCGATGGAGATGAAGGATCTCGGGGCATCCGGCGCATCCGTGCTGGTGGCCTCTGGCCAGAAATGGACCGACGCTGCGATAGCCAGTGCGGCTTCGGCCGGCTCAGGCAGGCCGGTGGTGCTCGTGGCGCAGTCGAAGCTGCCGGATAGCTCGGCGCAGGTACTGGCGGATCTCGGTGCTACGGAGACAGTCGTCTTCGGCGGGCCGAACACCATCTCTGATGCTGCAATAGCTCAGCTTTGCGCGGCTACCGGCGAGTCGAAACCGTCGCTTAGGTTCGGCATGGTAGGCGGGCGCTATGACGTGGCCGTTCAGTCGGCTCTGTGGTGCCAGGGCACCTTCGGATACTCGCCCGCGGCCGTGTACGTGACTTCCGGCGAGAAGTTCGCCGACTCGGTCACGGGTGGCGTGCTCGCCGGCGAGAACAAGAACCCCCTGGTGCTCACTGCCGCGAACTCTGTGCCGAAGGCGACGGAGTCGTACATGAAGACGCAGGCGTCGACGTGCACGAAGATGTACGTCGTGGGCGGCATCTACTCGATCTCGAACGGCTGCGCCCAAGTAATGGCGAGGATACTCGGCTGACGAGTGTCCTGGCCGCCCGTTCGACTACCGCCTAGCGCCTCACCGCTCGCCTGAGGAACTCCCAAACGGCCTGTCGCTCGTCGCGTCTGACTACGCCTACCGCGAAGACGAGCGTGCCGTACACGGCGATGCCGACTCCGACCTGGCCGAGTAGCATCCACACGCTGCCGGTGGCTTCACGGAACGCGAGCGCCAGCACGACCCACATGATCCCTGAGGCGCCGGCGATACGCGCTATGTCAGTCCACGGCAGGTGCCACGCCATGTACGGGCGGCTGCGAATCCACGTCACGCCCAGCAACAGCAGGTACGACGCGAGCGTGTTCCAGGCTGCGGCTGCATAGCCGAAGCGGGGAACCAGCAGCAAGTTGGCGCCTATCTGGAACCCTGCCGCCAGCATAGTGTTCGTCATGATGATGCTCGACTTCTTGTGCAGCGCCACACCCGTCCCGGCAATCTGAGTGAGCCCGTAGCACAGCGAACCCGCCGCGACGATGCCCAGCACGTGATAGGCGGACCGGTAGTCGGGGCCGGTGAATACGGCCATGAACTCCTGGGCGACTGCCTGCATGCCGAGGAGCAGAGGCAGTGTGACCATGAGGTAATAGCGCGTGAACTGCGTTTGTACCTGCTGGGCCAGCTTCTGGCCCTGTTTCTCCCAGGTCTGAACCATGACCGGACCCATCGTGAGCACGAGCGGCGTGACGACGAGCTGCATGATCTTCTCGCCGAGGCTGTAGGTCACCGAGTACAGGCCGACTTCCGCGGCGTCGCGGAGTGCGCCGAGGATGTACCGGTCGGACAGGACGAGTGCCCAGGATGAGATGTTCGCGAGCATTATCGGCAGGCCGTAGGACGCGTACTCGGAGACGAGGCCTCGGTCGACGCTTCCCGGCGAGAGCGATCCGTCGCGATGCATGCGGGAGATGACTACGGGAAGCACCAGCGCGTTGCCGGTGAGGGTCCCGAGGAGTATGCCGAGCGAACCCGCGCCGACGCGCCACACCAGGCACACCGACACCACCGTGACCAGGGCCGTGACGGTATTGGCCACGCGCGCGTAGGGTTTCGCGCGGTTGGCTGCACGCTGCACCTGCTGGAGCGTGGTGACGAGCGAGCTTGCCAGGAAGGCCCCCAGCGCCGCCGGAACGAGGCGGGTGAGACTGGGATCCAGTCGCGGGGCGAGGGCGAGCACCGCGAGGCCGACGACGATTGCGGCGCTGCCCACGGACGCGAGTGCCAGCCAGAGTGTCGTCGCCGTGAACCCGTCCTGCTTGCCTTCCTTCTCGCACGGCCAGTAGTAGCGGATGACCGAAGGGGAGATCCAGCCTGTGGCGAGAGTGGTCGTGAGCGAGGTCGCCGCCGACACGAGGTAGAAGAAGCCGTAGTCCGCAGGGTCGATGAAGCGCGTGAAGACGGGAACCGTTATGAGGGACGTCAGGGCCGGTAGGAAGCGCACGGGGAAGTAGGTAAGGGCGTCTCTGCCGGCACTTCTGAGAGCGTTCTTGAGCACTACCGCCTCCCGGCCTTCGCGGTCGCTCGCGCGTATGCGTCGAGAAGCGATTCGCCTTCGGACTCGAGATTCCACTCGCCCAAGGTCGCCTCGCGGCCCGCCTCGCTGGCGCCGCGCCAGCGCGAGTCTTCGGCGAGTTCGAGCGCGCGTTCGGCAAGAGAAGCCGGATTGCCGGACTCGAAGACGGCACCGGCTCCGGTTTCGCGGATGATGCGTGCCAGCGGAGCGCAGTCGCTTGCGAGCACCGGCCGTCCCAGCGCCATGTACTGGAAGAGCTTGTGCGGCACGGTTGCGTCGGTGTGCGCGGAGCGTTTGTGCGGCACCAGGGCGATCGATGCCTCCCGGATGCGGTCCATCGCCTCCGAGAACGGCAGCCGACCGGTCAGGTCCACAGCCTCGGCGACGCCGAGTTCGGCGGCACGAGCGCGCAGGGATTCGACGGCGTCTCGCTTCGGGCCTTCACCGACGATCGTGAGACGCGCATGCGAGTTCGCCTCGAGCAGGGCGGGCATGGCTTCCACTGCGGTGTCGAGACCTCGGTGCGCGGCCACACCTCCCACGTAGACGAGGTGCAGCCGATCTTCGGCAGGCGGGAGGACCGGCGGTTCCGCAGACTCGGTGAGATCTCGCGGCTCGCTATTGCCGAAGATGCTGATGCGCTCCGCGGGGACACCCATACCTACGAGACGTGCCTTGGCTTCGCTGACCACAACGATCACAGCGTCGGCACGCGAGCACGCCCATCTTTCGAGGCGCGCTGCCCTGCGAGGCGAGAAGAGAAGCCGGTCGATGGGTCTTCGAGCCCAAAGCTTGAGCGCGGCAGGGTAGTTCTCGTGCAGGTCGAGCAATACAGGGACGCCGGTTTCGCGCGCGGCCCGGATAGCGGAGCGCGCGTAGGGGAGGTCGTGAACGTGCAGTGCTTCGGCGCCCTGTGTGTGTGCGAGGTCGACCATCGCTCGCCGCCAGGACGGCGAGTCGAGCGTGAGGAGGTAGCGCAGCGAATCCAGCTTGCGGCGAAGCGAAGAGCCGGGGTGAACGCGGTGGCGGATGGCGGTCACGCCGCCGATCCGCTCCTCGGCAGTCTGGCCTACCTCGCCTCTGCTCAGCACGAGAACGTCATGCCCGGCCCCGACGAGAATGCAGGCTTCCTTCTCTATTCTGATGTCGGGCGGGAAGGGCGTATTGGCCAGCACCATGCCTGTGCGCATGCATGCTCCTCGCTCGGGGACACGTTGACGAGCGCGTGACAGGTCAAAGCGACATCGTCGGCGACATACTATAGTATCCGGCCATGACCGAATCAGATCGACGTACGGTCCTCGTACTGACCTACGAGTATCCGCCTTCTGCTGGAGGCGGCGTACAGCGTGTTGCGAAACTGACACGCTACCTCCCCGAACACGGATTCGATCCAGTCGTCCTTGCGGCGGAACCGGTGTCGGGACGGCCACAAGACGAGGAACTCGCAGCCGAGGTAGCGGACGTTCCCGAGACTCGCCTCCCCGCACGCAACGTCTCCGCAGGCTTCGCGCGACTTCTGGCAGGACCGAAGCGGCTGGCAGGCAGCGGGGTCGCTTCCGGTGCGCATGCGGACGTGGCAGCATCGGAAGCAGCCACCGGTGCACGCGCTCGCGGCCGCGCCGGCTCTCGCATCCCTTTGAGCACACGTCTCTCCAGGTGGGTTGAGTTCGACGACGCATCGCGCTGGTCGAACGCAGCGGTCAGGGTCGGCGCCGATCTCGTGCGAACGCATGACTGCGCTGCCGTCGTCGCTTCCGGCCCCCCATTCTCGACTTTGGCCGCCGGCGCGTGGATCGCCAATACCACGGGCGTTCCGTTCGTAGCGGACATGCGAGACCCGTGGCTCGAGAATGCCTCGGCGTACTGGCCTACGCGCTGGCATAGGCGTCGCGCCCAAAGAGTAGCCGTATCGGTCTTAGGGTCGGCAGCCGCTGTGGTCGCGGTGTCCGAGCCTATCGCCGAAGAGGCCGCGACGTACGGTGCGCGCACGCTGCGGGTGATTCCCAACGGGTTCGACGGTGAAGACATGGTTCCGCGAGAGGTCGACCCGTCCGCACCGTTGAGGCTCGCGTTCATGGGCACGTTCTATGCGGCAACGGATCCCACAGATCTTCTCACGGCATTCGCCGAAGCAGCCGAACGCAACGCCGAAGCCCGCGACGCGCAGCTCGACATCGTGGGTCCCGAGCGCGCCTCCGTTCGAGCGACCGTGGAGCGGCTGGGTATCTCGGACCGCGTGCGCTTCCTCGGCTATCTGTCGCACTCCGACGCTTTGCGTGTGATCGCTGCGGCGGACGCCGGAATCGTGCTCGTGTCCGACGTGCCGGGTTCTCAAGCGGTCTACACCGCGAAGCTGTTCGAGTATCTTGGGATGCGCATGCCCGTGCTTGCGATGGTGCCCGAAGACGGCGCCGCCGCATCGCTCGTGAGGCGTGCTCGTGCAGGGTGGGTCGTGCCGACTGGCGACGTCGAGGAGGCCGTGGAGACTATCGCGCGCATGGCTTCCGCGAAGTCCGGAGGCGGCCTGGACGTCGACATGGACGACGAGGTGGTCCGAGGACTCGAACGCCGCGAGCAGGCCGGTGAGTTCGCCGCCGTATTGCGAGGTGTGATCGAGTGACCGGCAGCTTTGCGCTCGGCGCTTCTGCAAGGAGGCTGGCCGACAATCGCGTGCTGTGGGCTTCGGCGGCGTGTCTGGCCGGGCTGGTCGCCGGCGTTTCGGCTGTCGACGGAGTAGACTTTGCGGGGTTCGCTGCGATGTTGGCCGGCATCGTGACCGTACTGCTTGTCCTGTGGCGCTACGAAATCGGCGCCGTTCTCATGGTGCTCACGTTGCCGCTGGACATGTACGGGCGAATCCTCGAGACGCCTGTTGTGATAACCGTCTTTCACGTGGTGCTCGTGCTCACGCTTGCGTCGTGGGTACTTCGGCTATATGCCGAACCGGAACGCCGCGTGGCCTTCTCCGTGGTCGACATCGGCATCGCCGCCTTGGTGCTCGCCGCGGTATGGTCGCTGCCCTTCTCGCTGGACGGGAGAGACACGCTGATCGCAGTGGTGAGGCTCCTGTTCCTTTGGGCGTTCACGCTGCTCTACGCGAACGCGCTCAGTTCTCGAAAGACCGCCGACTGGGTCTTGGCGGTGTTGGTGGGGACCGGCGTGCTGAACGGGGCCGTGGCGCTGGCGCAGTACTTCGTGCCAGGGTTCGAGTACGGCAACGTCCGCTCCGTGAACCAGGGGGCGGGTACCGGCGTAGTGCTCAGGCGCGTGGGCGCTCTGTTCTGGGATCCCAACTACCTCGGGGGCTTCCTGTGTGTGGCGTTCCTCACCGCTGTGGTGCTGCTCGTTCATTCCCGGAAGCCGCACGTGGCTCTCGCGTGGCTAGCGTCTTCTGCCGTGATCGGCGGGGGTCTCGTCGTCACGTTCTCGCGCACGGGCTGGGTCGGAGCCGCGGTTGGCCTCGTCGTGGTCATGCTCACGGCACCCAAGGGAAGGAAGGTGCCCCTGCTGGCGACAGGCATGCTCCTGGTCGTCCTGGTTGTCGCGATCAGCCCCGGCCTCATCGTGGACCGCCTCGCCTCGATCGGCGAGGTCGAGGACGACCTTTCAAACGCCACCAGGTACTACATGTTCTACTCGTCGGTGGACATCATGCGCGAGCACTGGGTCTTCGGGACCGGGCTGGCGGCCTTCGACGTCGCATTTCCCGAATACCGGCGTCTCGGCACACTCTCCTCGGTCATCAGGCCGCACCAGCTGCCGCTCGCACTGTGGGCAGAGATGGGTATTGGCGGTCTGTTGGCCGAAATCACGCTGATCGTCACGCTTGCCGCCGTCTTCTGGCGACGCAGACCGCACGGGTGGCACGTTATCGAGGCGGTGGCCGCCGCCGGGCTCGTGAGCCTGCTCGTTCAGTCGTGGTTGCAGTACTATCTGTATTTCGAGTACCTGTGGCTGTTCATCGCGTTTGCCGTCGCCGGTACCCGCTTCGGCCGGCTCGAGGAGGAGACGAGAGATGGGTCAGCGTAGCTGGTTCGTTCGACTGCTTCACGCACTGCTCCACGACTGGTGGATCGTCGTCGGCTGCATAGCAGTCGCCGTCGTCGTAGCGGTTGGGGCGAACCTGTCCTACGAGACGACCTACGAGGGCAGGGCGGTCGTCAACGTCGACGTCACGACCATTGCCAGCAACGCGCGCCTGCCCAAGCCCGACGCCGTTGTGGTGGAGGTCAAGTCCGCGGCATTTGCCGAGGACTTGGCATCGACGATGGGACTCGACGCCGGCGAGCTGCGTGGAGGTCTCAACGCATACACCAGCGGCAACCCGCAGAACAAGGTCACGGTCACGTTCACGCATGTCGACAAGGCGGTTGCACTGGACGTTTCCGACAAGGCGGGCGCACTCGCCGTGGAGGCTGCACTGGACTTGATGGAGCCGGAGCTGAAGCGCCAGCGAGCTCTCGTGGAAGAGTCGTATGCGACGATCGAGATCCTCGGGAGCCTCGAGCCGACGGTCGCTGCCTACAGCATCTGGGCGATCAGGCGCAACCTCATCATCGACGAGGCGAACGTGAGCGCGATGGAGGAGGCCTACGCCTACGCCGGAAAGTCGACCGCAGAGGCATCTTCGCGCAGGACAAGGCTGCTGAACGCCGGAGTCGCGGGCGTGGTGCTGGGACTCGTCGCCGGAATCCTGCTCGTGGCAGCGCGCGACTACTTGCGTCGCAGGGGCGAGACGGTCGACGCCTAGGGGGCGGGGAGACGCCGTGGGACTGGCCGGCCTGATCTTCACTAGGCAGTTCCCCAACCGAGAACAGCCACACCGGGGGACCTTCGTGGTGGAGCAGATGCTCGCGACGAGCGAAGACGTGTCGTGGCGGGCAATCGCCCCGGTTCCATGGGTCCCAAAGGCGCTCTCGCGCGTAATGGACCGCCCGTTCGTCAAGGGTCCCGACACCTTGCACGGCGTGCATGTCGATCGCCCTCGCTACGTCGTACTGCCGCGTCGCGCCCTCTACGGCAGCGTCGCCGGCTCCATGGCGCGCGCTTCCCGCAAGGCGTTTGCGGATGTGGTCTCTCGCCATGCTCCGGCCTTCGTGCACGCGCACGAACTCTATCCGAGCGGCCTGGCTGCAGCCCGGCTTGCAGGCTCCGCCGGTTTGCCGCTCGTGGTGAGCGTGCACGGCTCGGACTTGTATTCGAATCTGGTGCGGGCGAAGTGGCGCGACGCCCTGCGCGAGGTGGTGCATTCCGCAAGCGCGATAGTCTG
>JAOUET010000059.1 GCA_029858605.1 Coriobacteriia bacterium
GCACGTACGTCAGGCGTGCGAGCTATGCAGGATTCGAGAACGAGCGATACCAGGACGCCTATCGGCTCAAGGGCTCCGGCGGCGGAGAGCCGATGGACATCCCGAGGACCGACGGGGGTATGCCCGGATCCGACTTCGCCCTCTGTCTCGAATGCCACGAAGCCGCGATCTACCTGGATCGGTATGACCTCCGCACGAACTTCCGCAGCGACCCGACCACGCTCAACTCCCACTGGTACCACCTGCAGGGCGGTGGCGGGTTCAACAACCGGTGGGACTCGGACTGGGACGGGATCGGAGTACCCGATACCTGGGGCGGCGACTCGACCACGAGCTGTCCGGCCTGCCACAACGTACACGGCTCGCAATCGCCGGCCATGGTGCGCCGCGGCGAGCTCATCAGCACGCCGGGGACGACCGACAAGGTCCCGTCGCTCGGCCTGCGGTACTGGCCGGGCACCTACCCCACACTGTTCGACAGCCAAGGTGGTGTCACACGCTTCATCGGACCCTATCCTGGCGCCGTCTACAAGAACGGTATCTGCAGCATGTGTCACAACGACACATACACGTACACCAGAACGCCGAGTGACATCTACCCACCCCGCTTCTGCGGGGCGTACGGTGAGGCAGGTAGTCCCACCGTGACGGTGACCTTCAGCGAAGGGGTGTACGGCTCGATCGGCGGCGTGGGCGACCTGGTTCCTTCGGACTTCTCACTCACCGACGTCGACGACGGTCGCTCCATCACCGGTGTCGCTCACTCGGCGGGCGATCCTCTCGCGTATCTCATCCTGAGCTCGGCGCTCGACGCCTCGGACGATGTGGGAGTGGACCTGGTCTCGGCGGCGACCACCGCGTCGGTGTACGATCTCGCGGGCCAAGCCATGACCACGGCCACCGTCACGATCTCGGGCGACACGACTCCCCCGTCCATCAGTCAACCGACTCCCACCTCGGGAGCCACGGACGTCGCCGTCAACGTGGGTCTCGCGCTGACGGTCTCCGACACGGGCATCGGCGTGGACCCGACCACGCTGCAGGTGGAACTCACCGGGAGCAAGGGGTACTCGCAGACATACACCGCCGCCGACCCCTCGGTCGAGGCTACGGGAGCACCGGCCGCGTATCGCGTCCGCGTGACGCCTGAGGCGATGTTCGGCTACGACGAGGACGTCACCGTCACGGTCTCCGTAGACGACCTGGCCGGGAACACCGAGGTCTTCTCCGAGTGGTCGTTCACGACCGCTCCAGGAGTCCACTGGCAGACGCCCGAGGCGTGCGTGGACACGAGCGGTATGCCCGATGCGGGGATCCTCATCGACGGCGACGCCGCGACGGGTCTTGGGTTCTGCCCTGGCCCCTTGCACTCCGCGGACTTCCTGCTCGACGAGGGCGGGGACATGTACGCGGTCGATTCGGTGCGCATCTATGGCGGCCCCCATGTCCGTACGTGGACCGCGTACGTCTCGACCGACGCGGTCACGTGGACGAGCGTCACGTCGGGCTGGTCCGTCGGCGGCGCGAGTGGCTGGTACGAATACGAGCTGCCGACGCCGAAGACGACCAGATACCTCAGGGCCTTCTACTTCTGCCCCGGCCCCGCGCCCGCAGACGTGGCGTTCGAGTTCGAGTTCCGCGGCGTCGCCGTACCGGACACCTACACCGCCCCATCACTCGACTGGACGGGTGAGACCGGCTACGTGGACGACGGAGTCGATCCCGACGGCGCGATCGCCGGCGATCCGGTCGAGTTCAGGGTCGACTACACCGACGAGGACGGCCAGATGCCCGAGACCATCGAGGTGTGGGTGGATATCGACGACAGCGGCTCGTACGAAGCGAGCGAGACCTTTGCGATGGCCGAGGCAAGCGCTGCCGATACCGACACGACCGACGGGAAACGCTACACGCGGGCTGTCACCATACCCGATGTCGGAGACGGACTCATCGACTACCGCTTCCACGCGGCAGACCCGGTTCGCGCGACCGGACCGCCGGTCGACGGCGGAAGCCTGGTCGTGGCGCACGACCCGACCCTCGACGTCCCTGCCGAGTATCCGACCCTGCAGGCAGCCATCGACGCAGCCGTCGACGGCTGGACGGTCCGCGCGGCCGACGGGACGTACCCGGAGAACATCACCTTCCGCGGCAAGGCGATCACCGTGGAATCGCAGAACGGCGCAGCATCGACGACGATCGAGGGAACGACGACCGCGAACCAGCCGGTCGTCCTCTTCGGATCCGGCGAGACCACCGCGAGCGTGCTCGACGGCTTCACGATCGACAACGCGGGCTACTCGAGTGCGACGCGCGGCATCCTCATCGGCAACTCGCGTCCGACGATCCGTGACTGCGTCGTCAAGGGCAACCAGCTCACATCCAGCAGGCACGGCGCAGGCTTCTACATCGACGGAACGGGAGGCGCGGTCATCGAGGACTGCGTCATCGGCGGCGATCCTGCGGCGCCGAACGAAGGGATGAACGGGGTCGCCATCTACTGGGTGACCGGTACGGGTGACGATCTGGAGATCCGGCGCACGATCATCTCGCACAACAACGGAGCCAACGGCGCGCTTCTGGGAGCGTACTCGACCGCCGGCGCGCTCACCGTCGAGGAGAGCACCATCACGGCGAACACGATGACCGGATACGGCGGCGGGGTGTACCTGAACGATGTCTCCGCACCGGCTCGCTTCACCGACACCTACATCGGCGACAACTCGGCTTCAGGCTACGGTGGCGGCGCCTACCTGCGGGACAGCTCCACCGTGTTCTCGGGTTGCGACATCACCAGCAACACAGCCGCGTACGACGGCGGTGGCTTGCGCATAACTGGAGCCTCGGCTGCCACCACTATCACCGGCGGCACGATCTCCGAGAACACGGGACGCGGCGGTGGCGGCTTCGACCTCGACCACTCGAGCGGTACGCTTCGTATCGACGGCACCGCCATCACCGGGAACGTGGCTTCGGTCAACTACGGCGGCGCGATGCGCCTGTCGTACGTCACGGATCCGCCACTTGTCACGAACACGAGCATCGAGGGGAACCAGGCGGCAGCCTTCGGCGGTGGCGCGTTTATCAGCAACGGTTCGGCGCTCACCCTCGACGACTGCGCGCTCGACGGGAACACGGCGCTGGGATGGGGTGGTGGCGCGTACGTCGCCAGCGCTTCGACATTCCGTATCGTCGACTGCACGATCGACGGGAATCGGGCGGGTAGCGGCAACGACGACGGTGGCGGCCTCTACGTGAGCGGCTCCAGGTTGGACATCCTGCGCACGTACATCCGGGGCAACATAACCGGCCGGTACGGAGGTGGCCTCCTCGTGCGCGCCTCCTCTGAAGCGACGCTGACGAACTGCACCATCTCCGGCAACGCGGCGAACGGCGGCTCGGGCAGCCGCGGAGGCGGTATCTACTCGAGTTCCACCACTACCACGATCACCAACTGCACGATCTCCGGGAACTACGCGAGTCAGTGGGGTGGCGGCATCATCTCCGACTCTGGCACGATGCTCGTCCGCAACTGCATCGTCTACGGCAACGACGACGTGTCCGGACCCAGCGAGATCGTCGGCGCTCCCACCGTTGAATACTCGGACGTGCGCGGCGGCTTCTTGGGCACCGGCAACATCGACGCCGCGCCCTCGTACGTCGCGACGGTCTCCGCCTCGGTTGCGCCTACCTCCACCGGTGACTACCACCTGCGACAGACATCCCCGTGTGAGGGAACTGGTACGTCCGGTGGCGCGCCACCGGACGACATCGATGGAGAAGCACGCCCGCAGGGTACCGGACACGACATGGGCTCTGACGAGATCACGGGTGCCAGTCCGATGTCCATGTCGAGTTCGACGATCGGAGAACCTCTCACCAAGGGGTCGAAGAAGGACTCTTCGCCTTCCTCTACGTCGGATTCACCCGACAGCTCCAAGAAGACCCCAAAGACCAAGCCGGGCGAGGTCTCCATCGCTTCGAGCACTTCATCCGGCACCGGGCCGGACACAGAGCCCGTTTCGCCCGCAGTGCCCCTTGCGGTGACGGCTGCCGCGGTAGCGGCGGCGCGCAAGCTGCTCCGCATGTAGACGCCCCGAACCGGCGCCCGACCCTCGCCGGAGCAGGGACACCGGGCCAATCCTCCAAGAATCGAGCAACGGTCTGTCTCCACGAGAGAGCTGCCACGGCTTCCGCAAGCGTGTCCGCAGTTCATACTGCCTAAGTATCATCACGTCACTTGCCGATAATTGATATCGTGACAAGCGATAGGGCTTCCAGCACAAGCGGGGGTTTTCGTCGTGCGCAGTGGAGGGCGCGGACGGGCAGGGGGACTGTTCCGGACACATCTCGTACGCAGGTCTGACGCGCGACGTCGCGCGACCGTCTTCTCGGCTGTCCTCATCGCACTCGCGGTTTCGGTGCTCTTGCTGGCTCATCCCGATCCCGGGGACGCGGCGAGCGACGTCGTGACCCTGTGCCTCTCGCCTTGCCACAGCGCACCCGGCCTCATCGGCCCAGACGTCTCGACCGCCTATCTGGGGGCGGGGGAGAACGCCGGCCACAAGATGGGCTGGGGCTCCAGCGTCGTCGCCGACGCGAGCGGGGCGACCCTGCCCCAGGGCTCTCGCATGCCCTGCGACGAGTGCCACGTTCCGCACGGTAGGACCACCGCGAGCATCTACATGTTCAGCGAGACGCGTGTCGGCTCGCAGATCACGACCACAAGACAGCTCTGCGAGGGCTGTCATCGACCGTGCGATTCTGCCGAATCCACCCCGGTCGTATGCGGCCTGAAGCTCAAGAGGCTCTCTCTCGACGTCCCTGACCACAGCGAAGCCTCGGACCGCCCATGCTCGGAATGCCACGGCTCGACCGGGCACTCGCCAGAATCGCACGCGGGCGGGATCGCGTGCGGAGACGCGGCGTGCCACGGCTCGAGTGGCTCACATGGAGTGCACCTCGATGAGTCGGACCCAAGAGGACCCGGGCAACTCGATTGCAGCGACGACTGTCACCAGACGGGTGACTTCCCATACTTCAAGGCGGGCACGGACGATGACGAATCCGGGCACATCGAACTGGATGAGACGACGGTGTGCGACGAGTGCCATTCTCCCAGCGGAGACTACGACGGGATTCAATCGTCAAACGGGTCGGTAGGCGCCAAGGACAACTGGACAGACAAGGTGTATGCCTCGGCCACCGCACTCCAGCCGGACAAAGAGAAGTGGTGCGCCGGCTGTCACGACGGGAATCCCAGCGTCATCGCAGGCGTCGCTGCGCCAAACGTCGTCGGCGATGAGACTGCGACAGACGGCTACGGCCCGTGGGGCTACTACAAGACAGGCCACGGTCTGCCCGCAGGAGTGTTCCCGGCCTCCGAGGCCCCGGCTGCGGACATCGGATGCGACGGTTGCCACGACAACTCCTGGACGCACATCGACGGGGACGCTCGCACCTATTCCTCCGCCAGCGACAACTACCGGGCCGGCTACAGGCTCGTGAGCGTCGGCGGCGGCGAGCCGATGGACATCCCCCGCACCGACTGGAGCCAGGAGGTTGTTGACTTCGCGCTGTGCTTCGAGTGCCACGAATCAGACATGTACATAAACAACGACAACAAGACGTCGAACTTCGGACCGGAAGGAACGTGGACCGGACACACCTACCACACCCTGGGCGCCGGCTCGCACAAGAACAAGTGGAACTCCGACTGGACCGGCACGGGGTGGGACTCCTACATGAGTTGCCCGTCCTGTCACAACGTGCACGGATCGCCGACGCCGGCGATGACGCGCCACGGAGAGCTGGTGAGTACACCCGGCACGACAGACCGTGTGCCGGGGCTCAACATCTGGTACGTGACGACGCAGACCGTCTTGTTCCCGACCTTGTCTCAGAGCAGCGGCGGCTCGATGATCTTCCCGAACAAGAAGGCGGAGATCTGCTACGGGTGCCACTATTCGACGACGACCTACACGCGCACACCGAACGACTTCTACGAGCCACGCATCGTTCGCGCATATGGCCGAGTCGGCAGTTCAACCATCGCCGTCGCATTCTCCGAGGGCGTCTACACGAACACGGGCAGCTCAGGAGCCCTGGTTCCGGCAGATCTCACACTTGTCGACTTGGACGACTCACGCACCATAGCCGGTTTGTCACACGCCGCAGGCGAAGACGTGGCGAACATGACTCTGAGTTCGGCGCTCGATGCGTCGATGGATCTGTGGACGGATACCGTCTCGGCAGCCACCACAGCGTCGATGTTCGACGCAGACGACCGGGCCGCAGCGACGGAAACCGTCACAATCCGAGAGGACGCATCCGGACCCGTGGTATCCGACGCACTACCAGCCAATGGTACCCCCGCCGCAGCGCAGGACGTGGACCTTTCGTTCCGTTTGTCGGACGCGGGGTGCGGAGTCGACTGGACCACCTTCAGCATCACGCTGTCCGGCGACAAGGGCTACTCGAGAACCTATACAGACCTGGACACGACGGTCGTGTCTCAGACCGGGACCCGCTTGGGCTATCACGTGTCCGTCGCCCCCGACGCCATGTTTGCGCTTGGCGAAGACGTAACCGTCACGGTGGCTGCCCAAGACTACTTGGGCAACGCCCTGGTCCCGCCGGTCTGGAGCTTCTCGGTAGAGTCCGCTCCAACGCTGCAGACGATGATTCTTCACCCGTCAGACGTCGCGACGAACCCCGGCGGCTACTCGACACTTCCCTACGCAAGCCAATGGGCAGACTACCTGGACACGGACGACGGCGACGCCACGCGAGTTCAGTCCGGTACCGGCGGTCCGGGCGCACGCCTGTTCATGTCGATCGACGATGCGGCCGGCCTGCTGGGAAGCGAGGTCGTGCAGAGCGTCACGCTCCACACTCGTGCCCGCTACGTGATCGCAGGTGGTGAGCCTGTGACCCCGACGTCCGGCCCCATGAGACTCGGATACAAGACCGGCTCGACGACAGTTTGGGAGGCCGACGCGAATCTCGATTCGGGCGGTCAGTACAATCTCGTCTCCTCGGCCACGTACACGACCGATTCCGACGGAACGCAGTTGACGTGGGCTGATGTCGCCAATCTGGAAGTAGCCGTCGAGAGACGACACTCCGGTGGGTACTGGCTTCGTCTGACCGAGATGTGGGCCGAAGTGACGTACCTGACCTCCGACGTGACTACGCCGACGATCACCGATTTCTTGCCTTCCCATGAGACGACGGGGGTCTCGATAGCCGCAGACCTGACGTTCACACTCGCAGATGAGGGGTCGGGTATCGATTGGACGACATTCCAGATTCAGCTCGCGGGCAGCAAGGGCTACTCGAAGACCTACACCGACGCAGACACATCTGTCGTGTCGAAGACGGGAAACCCGGATTCCCTTGCTGTGACCGTGAACCCCGACGCGGACTTCGCTGTGAGCGAGACCATCACAGTGACGGTCGACGTCGACGATTTCGCGGGTAACCCCCTGTCGCCGCCCGAATGGAGCTTCACAACGGAGGCAGTCGCTGCACCTCAGACGCTTACTCTCCACCCGTCCGGGATCGCCTCCAATCCGGGTGGATACTGGACGGTGCCAACTGCTGACCAGTGGCCGACGTACCTCGACTCGAACGACGGCGACGCCACGCACGCAACTTCGACCACGGGAGCGCAGGGGGCAGTCTTCTACGTTGACATGGACGACACTTCCGGGCTGTCTGGCGCCACCATACAAGACATCACGTTCTACACGTACGCACGCTACGTCAGCGGCTTCTCGCCTGATCCTCCGCCATATCCAGGCACGTTGGACGTCGGCTACAAGACGGGCGCGTCCACTGTATGGAAGGGCGACACCGCCATCGACGGCAGCGGCTCGTACAACTTGGTCTCTTCGGCAACCTACACTACCGACTCTGACGGCGGTTCGCTCGAAGTGGCCGACATCGACGCACTTCAACTCTCCGTCAAGCGCCGCACTTCCGGCGGCTATCCGCTGAGGGTCACGGAGATGTACGCGGTGGTCACGTACGTTCCCGGCGGTGGAGAGGCCGCGATGGCCCCGCCGCCGCTCGAAGAGTCACTGGCCAGCGGTTCCACGAAGAAGTCGTCGTCTACGACCAAGCCCGACAAGCTCACGTCGCCCACAAAGGCCCCCAAGGGTAGGGGAACCGAGTCATCTCTGTCATCGGGCGAGGCCCTGAGCACCCAGGAAGGGTCCGATCCGGTCTCGCCGGTCGTGCCTCTGGCGACGGGTGCCCTCGCGCTGGCCGCATTGGGCACGCGCTTCCTGCGACTCTAGCGGCAGACGCCCGGAAGCAGAGATGACTGGCGCTCCAGGGGCGGACTCCCACGGCGTCCGCGAGCGTGTCCGCAGTTCACACTGCTTAAGCATCACCAGCCAACATGCCGATACTTGATATTGTGACAAGCGAGAAGTGATCGGAGACAAGGGGGGGTTGTTGTCTTGCGCGTTGGAGGGCGCGGACGGGCCGGGGGACTGTTCCAGACGGGTCGCAGACGTCTAGCGCAGGTTGCGCGGTGGCGTGCAATCCTCTTTGCGACCGTTCTAGTCGCCATCGTGGCCTCAGTTGTCATTCTCGCTCGCCCCGATTCCGGACGCGCGGCGACCGACGTGGTGACTGTTTGCCTCTCGCCCTGTCACAGCGCACCCGGACTGATCGGTCCGGACGTTTCAACAACGTATCTATCTGGAAATCCTGCCGCCGGGCACAGGATGACCTGGTCGCCCCGCGTCGTCGCCAATACCAGTGGGGCCACATTGCCGCAGAGTGCGCGCATGCCGTGCAACGAGTGCCACGTCGCCCACGGCAGACCAACCACGAGCATCTACATGTTCAGCGAGACCCGAGTCGGCGCGCCCATCACTTCGGTCCGACAGCTGTGCGTAGGTTGTCACCGACCCTACGACTCGACCGAAGAGACCCCCGTGGTCTGCGGACTCCCGCTGCTGCGGTTGCCCTCGGACCCGGACGAGCACGGCCTAGTCAGCACTGTCGAGTGCTCGACCTGCCACGGCGCCACAGGCCACAGCCCGCAGGGGCATGGCGACGACAACTGCGGTGATCCTGCGTGTCATGGTGCAACGGGCTCTCACGCGATTCATCTGAACTCTGCCGACCCGAGGGGACCGGGACTGCTTCACTGCTCGGATTGCCACGCCGCGGGCGACATACCCTATTTCGGAAACGGGACCGATTCCGACTCGAGCGGACACATTGAGCTCGACGAAGCAGCGGACTGCGACACATGCCACTCTCCGGGCGGAGACTACGACGGCATGGACCCGGGCCTGGCGCCGTCAGGGGCGATGTCGGTAGGCGCACGAGAGAATTGGGAATCCGGAGTCTATGAGACGACTTCCACACTCCAGGCGGGCAAAGAACGCTGGTGTGCAGGATGTCATGACGGGGAACCGTCGGTAGTCGAAGGCGTCGCTGCACCCAACGTCATCGGTGACGAGGATCTCAACGCTTCCTACGGTGTTGGGGTCGGCTTCTACGCCACGGGGCATGGTCTCGACTCGGGCTTCTACCCGGCAACCGGCGCGCCGGCAGCAGACACCGAGTGTGATGCGTGCCACGCGTATGAGTGGACGCACATCGACGGCAACGCGCGCACGTACGTCAGGCGTGCGAGCTATGCAGGATTCGAGAACGAGCGATACCAGGACGCCTATCGGCTCAAGGGCTCCGGCGGCGGAGAGCCGATGGACATCCCGAGGACCGACGGGGGTATGCCCGAATCCGACTTCGCCCTTTGTCTCG
>JAOUET010000248.1 GCA_029858605.1 Coriobacteriia bacterium
CAAGCCCGAGGACATCGACGAGCTGGTTCAGGCGCTTCGCGAGATGGAGATCAACATCGACGGCAAGGACGGCGAGAGGGTTCGCGTCTACTGCGAGTAGAGCAACCCCGTAGTACCAGTTCAGAGACTTAAACTGTATAGTCGAGGACGGGGTGTGCGGCCTCTGAGAGGGGAACGATGGCGGCCCAGGTCACGGTGCGGTGGCTCGAGGACGGTCAGCTGCGTTCGTCGGGCATCGAAGCGGTCGGAGCGCAGGCGAAAACCGGTTGCGTCTGGGTCGACGTCTTGGGACCGGAAGCCGAGTCTCTGGAGCGCATCGCCAAAGCCTACGGCCTGCATCCTCTTGCCGTCGAGGACTGCCTCCATTTCCCGCAGCGCCCCAAACTCGATTCGTACGACGGCACGGTCTTCCTCATCTGGCTCTCACCCGTTGACGTGAGCAGCGACGACGTCCGGATGCACGAGATCGACGCGTTCTTGAGAGCCGACATGCTGATCACCGTGCACAGGGACCCGAGTGAAGCGGTCGACCTTGTTGCCGAAGAGGCAGCCGCCTACCTGCAACGGGGCACGGACTGGACTCTCCACGCGATTCTGGATCGGCTGACGGACTCGGTCTTTCCGCTTGTCGACTCGATTGGTGACGAGCTGGAAGATATCGAGGACGCGATGCTCGAGGTGGCCACCCGCGAGCACCTCGAAGCTCTGCATCGGGCGCGTCGCGTTCTCGTGAGGGTTCACAAGATGATTGGCCCCGAGCGCGACGTGCTCCGGGGCCTTGCGCGAGAGCGGAACCTCGTGAGCGAGGAGGCGTATCACTACTTCACAGACGTCGGCGACCATCTCGCGCGCGTCGAGGACGCCCTGGACACGTATCGAGAAGTTGCAGCATCGACGATGGACGTGTATCTCTCGTCCGTGTCGAACCGCATGAACGAAATCATGAAGCAGCTCACCGTGGTGGCGACCATCTTCATGCCGCTGACTCTCATCACGGGTATATACGGCATGAACTTCCGCTACTTGCCCGAACTCCAGTGGAGATTCGGCTATTTCGGCGTACTCGCTTCGATGGCGGCCGTCGTCGCCGTCATGCTGCTGTTCTTCAAGAGGAGGGGCTGGTGGTAGAGGATTCCGGGACGCGGGCTCCTCGGCAAGAATCCGAGGAGCACATGCACGACGTGCTGACCGTGGCGAATATCGTCACGGTGCTGCGTTTGATGCTCGTGCCGTTCGCCTTCGCGGCGCTCATATCCGAGGGCACCGACGACGTCGCCGCGTTCCTCCTTTTCGCCGCAGCGGCCTCCACAGACTGGCTCGATGGGCAGATCGCCCGGCGCACCGGTACCGAGACGACCATCGGCAAGGCCATCGATCCTTTGGTCGACCGTCTCTTGATCGCGTCCGGCGTGATCGGTCTGTACATCGTTCACAGGCTACCGATCTGGGTGATGCTCGTGCTCATAGCACGGGACGTCTACCTGCTGTGGGGGGCGTGGCGGCTCGAGCACTACCGAATGCGAATGCCCGTTACCATACTGGGCAAACTGACCACGGCGACCCTGCTCATCGGATTCTCGCTGATGATCCTCAACTGGCCCACGGCTGCGATTCTCGATGCGCAAGAGCCGGTTGGCGTGCTGATCGTCTACGCCGGAATCGTGCTCTCGCTGTCATCGGCCGTGCAGTACACGTTCAAAGCTCGAAAGATGGTACGGAACATCGATGCCGAAGAAGTCTAGGTGTGGTTCCGCCCGCGCCGGGCGGGTGACGAGGAGGAGGTGTCCGCCATTCAGGCCGTCATCATGGCAGGGGGCGAAGGGACCAGGCTGAGGCCTCTTACAAGCCTCAGACCCAAACCGATGGTCCCAATCGTCAACCAGCCGATCATGCAGCACATTCTCGGCCTGGTGAAGCACCACGGCATCACCGACGCGGTCGCCACGCTGGCGTTCATGCCGCAGGTCATCGAGGACTACTTCGGCGATGGCGAAGAGTGGAGCATGAGCATCTCGTACGCGCTGGAGGAGACGCCGCTCGGCACGGCCGGCTCGGTCAAGAACGCGATGCCCATCCTTGCCGACGAGACGTTCATCGTGATATCGGGCGACGCTTTGACGGACATCAACCTCGCCGAAGTGATCCACTTCCACAAGGAGCGCGAGGCGCACGTGACCATCGCGCTCAAGAGCGTGCCCGATCCACTGGAGTTCGGTGTCGTCATCACCGATGACGATGGGCGCATACAGCGATTCCTGGAGAAGCCCTCCTGGGGCCAGGTGTTCTCGGACACCATCAACACCGGCATCTACGTGCTCGAGCCGGAGATCTTCGATCACGTGCCCGACAAGGACGCATT
>JAOUET010000247.1 GCA_029858605.1 Coriobacteriia bacterium
CGCTGTATGCGGGATAGCGCGACACGTACGCCTCGTGCGCCTCGGGCAGCGTGTTGGCCGCGTGGCAGCCCGAGCCCGTGCACGACGGGTCCATCGCCGCAAAGGTGTGGGCAGCCTCCATCTCGGTGTGGTAGTTCGTTCCCACGACGTCGTGGCAGGAAGAACACTGCGTGCCTCGCAGCAGTACGCCACCGCCCATGCCGCCGTGCGAAATGTGGCAGTCCGCGCACGCCCCGGTGTGACAGGTCGCGCATTCGTCCGTCGCATGGATCACGCGCACGTCAGTAGTGGATTCGTGACATCGTGCGCAGTCCTGACTGGCGCTGTCCGTCGGCACGTGGCGCACGTCGTAGTCGAGGTGGTAGTCGACACCCTGGATCAGATGGCAGTTCGTACATGCCGAAGTGATGCCTTCGGTATTCACGACTGTGTGGCACGTCGTGCACGCGGGGTGCACTGAGCTTGCGGTCACGTCCGGGTTCTGGTGGTGGCACTGCCCGCTGCACAGTGCCGCGTCCGGAGAGACGTGCACGCCCATGTCGAGGTGATAGTCCGTGCCCTCCGATGCATGGCACGATGCGCATTCCGCCGTCTCGAGCGCTATGTCGGGCACACGCGCGGGATTCGCGTGGCATACCGCGCAAGGACCAGCCGCCGCATCGGCGTGGATTGCCGTCACGTCGAGCTCAACCGCGGTTGGGTCGTCGTCGTGGCACACGCCGCAGCCCTCGACGCTCGGGGTGGTCTCGGCCGAATGACTGGCGCCCGAGTCGCCATGGTATGTCGCGTGGCAAGCCGAACACCGCGTGTCGTTGACCACCGAGATCGCGTCCTGCACTTGGGCGCCACGGTCTCCCTCGTAGTAGGCGTGGCACACGTCGCATCCCACAAGCGTCTGCCCGCCGGGGGTCTCAACAGAGAAGGCGCCGTTGTGCTCGTCCGATACGTCGGCGTCGTGGCACAGCGCGCAGTCGTATTCCGGAGAATCCACAAACGTCGAATCGTGTATCTCGCTGATCGGCCCGTGTACTGTGTGGCACGCGTCGCAGTTCGTTTCGCCGAGCAAGATCGCGTCGAGGACGTTCGTGTCGAAGGACTCGTGGCAGGTGGGACAGGCAAGCGCTTGCCCCGTGTCGTCCCTGCGCGGAAGCCGGATGGGGTTGCCGGTCTCGGCGTCGTATACGCCCATGTGCTCGTCTACGAGGTTGCTCACGTGGCAGCCTGCGCAATCGCCTGTCGGCAGAGTGCCCGCGGAACCCGTCCAGTATGAGTAGTTGGGGCCATCGGTATCCTGCAGCAGTGGCATCGCCCAGTGCACGGCGCGGTGACCCTCCGTTTGCGTCACGCCCGCATGGCATGCGTCGCAGGCGGTGTAGCCGAGGTCGATCGCCTCGACGACCTCGGGCAGCTCGCTCTCGTGGCAGCCCCCGCACCCGAATGCCGGGCTCTGCTCGGCGTGTACGCCCATGAGATCGCGCGTCGTGTGGCAGCCGGTCGCGCTGCACCCCTCCAGCGTCCAGGTGCTGGTGTGGCGCTCGGCACCGTAGTGATCTTCGAACGTGAAGTGGCAAACCGCGCAGTCGTTGCTGAGCACAGTCGCGTCTGGACGGTGGCAAACGTTGCAGTCGCTGTAGGTGCCGCTCGGCGTCGTCGTGGTTGCCGTCGAGTGGAGCGTCGGGAGGTCCGTACCCTCGTGACAGTCGAAGCAGATCTCGTTTCCCGCCGCGGGACTGTGACCCGAAGCTACGTTCAGGTGCTTCTCTTGGGGCGAGCCGGTGGCGTGACAGCCGCCCTGCTCGCATCCCTGCCCCCAGACTTCGAAAGAGTCTCGAGGAGTCGGGTGGCACGTGTCGCAACCGCCGCCGGCGGGAGAGGAGGACGGCTTCTCGTGCTCTGCGAGCACGTCCATCGAGTGGCAGGAACCGCACGTGACGCCCATCGGGTCGACGGTGTCGGTGACGTCAGCGGCATGATCGATCGCGTCGTAGCCGTGCATGCCGACGTTGGTCTCGTGGCAGTCGCCGCAGACGGGCGTGAAGGAGGTGGAGGTCGCCCTGTTGTGGCAGTCGGAGTTCACGCATGTGGACGCCGACACGAAGGAGGTGTCCACGTACAGCCCGTCGGCGCCCTCGCACTGCTGGTAGGTCACTGCAGGATACTCGGGCTCTGCATGGGGTCCGTGAGAGGGATCGGAACCGTGGCATGCGCTGCAGGCGGCAGGAGCATGGCACGAGTCGCAGTATGACGTGCGCTGGATGGTCTGCGGCCAAGAGCCGTTGACGTGTATGCGGTGGAGTTCCTCGGGCGACTCGTACAGAGAGGAGGCGCTGCTGAAATACCCGCGGCCCGCCACGTAGAA
>JAOUET010000060.1 GCA_029858605.1 Coriobacteriia bacterium
TTGTGGCCGTGACCGGGCCTAGCTGCGCCTTTGCTGCATCCCCTGTGGCGCTGGAGGTTTCGCCGGAATCCCACGGAGGTTGTGACTCGCCCGACGCGGGCATGGTCGCGTGCCCGCACCAGGGTGAGATGCATCCGGATGCGCTGGTCAGAAGCGTCGCGCAGCCCGAGGACGCCATCCTGCCCGTGGCCCCTATTGCAGACCCCACGGTCTTCGGCCCATCCGTAGCGACTGCCACCGATTGCACGTACTCTGCGTCGGTTCCCAGAGCAGCGCCGCTTCGAATCTGAGACCTCCTGACTCCCGCGTGTCCCGCTCCGCGGATCCCGAATTCGCGCTGCGAGCCGCTCCGAGCGATGGTTCACCTGCGCGCCGGTGCCAGGCGAACCACCACACTCAAGAGCGGTGGCCAGACCTAAAGCATGCAATCAGGAGGTTATGCGTGATGGCAAGCAAGAAGAAGTCCTCAAAGGGCAAGAAGCCCCAGGGAACCAAGGCGAACAACAGCAAGCCCCAGGGAAAGAAGACTCAAGCGACCCCCAAGAAGAGCAGCTCAAAGACGGTATGGATAGTGGCGGCAGTCGCGTTGGCAGCTGTCGTTGGACTGATTGCACTGTCTGACCGGAGCTCTCAGAACTCATCGGCAAGTGCACTCTCCCCCCAGGAAGCGAAGTACGTTGGCCGGTTGTTGCCAGCAGGGTATGCAGCGCCCAAGGTCGCCGACTTCAGCGCCTACTCGGCTGCGATCCCGATGTCGCCGATTGCGGCGACCCCGCAAGGCGGCGGCGTTTCCGTTTCGCTCCAAGAGATCCTGGCGAAGAAGATCGTGCGCTTCGACTATCAAAGAGCTGACGGCAACAAGCTGCCGATGATCGCATATGTGAAGCCGTCCGGTGCGCTGTTCGTTGGCGTCAGCTACTGTCCTCCCTGCGAGGGCGAAGGTCAGCGCATAGAGGCTGATGGGACGCTGACTTGTGAGGCTTGCGGCACCAAGCGAAATCTGGAGACGAACGCTGGCATCTCCGGTGCCTGCAAGCTCTACCCGCTCGACGAGGTGCCAACCTCGATCGACGGCGACAAGATCCTCGTGGACGGCTCGGTCCTGGACTCGTGGACCGCGCAGCCCCTGGACAGGCCGATTGGCGGGTAGTGGGCAGTCCTCCCAGGTTCGAGCGCTCCGATACTCCGCGTCGTCGCCGGCCTCGGCCGCACGTCAAGCTGCTGAGGCCGGCAGACGAGCTCACTACATGAGGTTCGAAGCCAGGCGTGCGAAGGAGTCGCCGAAACGTTTGAAGCCGCTCCAGGACTGCATCTCCTCGAGCGTGACCTCACGGCAATGCTCGAGGTCCGCCAAGAAGATGTCTTCCTGCCTGCGTGCAAGGCCCGCGTCGTACATCCACACCATCAGCTCCTGGTGGAGTTCGAGGGAGCGGATATCCAGATTCATCGTGCCGATCGCTCCGACACTCCCGTCGACCACGATCGATTTCGCGTGGAAGAAGCCGGCCATATACAGGTAGACCTTCCCGCCCGCCTTGATGATGGGCTCCCAATACGTCTGGGCTGCGCGGAATGCGATCTTCTTGTCGGGCCACCCGGTCATCATGAGCCTGACGTCCGCGCCGCCGAGAGCGGCGTTGACCACGCTGTCCAGAAGGCCCTCCGTCGGAATCCAATAGGGCGACTGGAGCCACACGCGCTCCCGCGCCCCGGAAATCGCGATCTCGTAGGCCCGGGTCGAGGAGTTCCAGTAGTCGCTGACGCCCTGAGCGACCACTTGCAGAGCAAGTGGATCGTCTGCGTGCAAGGAGTCCTCGGCAGGGAAGTACATCGGGTTGAACAGGCTTTCCTCGAAGACCTCGTACCAGCGGTAGGCGAACAGTTTTTGCAGTTCGCCGACGGCCGGACCCGTGAAACGGATGCCGGTGTCGCGCCAGGTCGGGTACTTCTTGCCGCCGTCGATGTACTCCTGGCCGATGTTCACTCCGCCCGAGTGGCCAATCGAGCCGTCTATGACGGTGATCTTCCGGTGGTTGCGGTAGTTCAGTTTGGACAGCTGGTTCACATCCGCGCCGTAGTGCGCACCCGCGTCCTTTAGTGCCTTGATCTGGTCTTTCCTGTACGTCAGATTGCCGAGGAAGTCGTTGAGGATGCGGACTTCTACTCCCGCCTCGAGGCGCTCCATCAAAGCGTCGCACACCTGAGTCGTCAGCTCATCGCGCTCCCAGATGAAGTACTGCATGTGTATGAAGCGCTTGGCCCTCGATATGTCGTCGAGAAGTACCGGGAAGTACTCCTCGCCGCTCGGATAGATCGACACGTCGTTCGCCGGAAGCGGTATCGCGCCGAAGTTCTGCTTCTCGATCGCGGCCATTAGTCGCCCGCCGAGCGCTCCTTCATGAGCAGTCCTGGTCTTCTCGGCGAATCCCGCATATCGCGCGTAGAACGCCCCCATGAACGGGAATTGGAGCTCCCGCAGCCGATGAAGCCACTTGCGCTTGGGGGTGATCGTCTTCCAGTCTCTGCCCGCGAAGATGTACAGAACGAGGCCGACGCCGGGCAGTAGCATCAGCACGAGGATCCAGGCCAGACTCTTCGCCGGGCCACGGTTCTGGGAGATGACAATCAGAATCACCAAGGCCCAGTAGACGTACAGCGCGACCGTAATGATCGCGCCTAGCCACCCGAACGTCGTTCCGCTGTCCATGCGCCCTCCGCCATCTTCGTCGGCATGCGGACCGCTTCTTGTTTCTGTTCCCCAGATTGGCATGAGCGCGGTGGCCGGGCGGGTGGTCTACTGGGAGCGCTCCCGCACGGGAAATGGTCTACGCGATCGGCAAGACCCACTTCCCCGAGAACCGCGCGAGCGCGGCTCTCGGCATCCTCTCCTGTAAGCTCGGCCAGTAGCGCGACGTTCTCGAGAGCGGTGAGCGTCGGCACCAGATTGAAGAACTGGAAGATGAACCCCACGGTGCCTAGCCTGTAGCGAGTCTGTGCACCCTCGTCCATCTCCGCGCGAGCGTTTCCCATGACCTCGAGCTGCCCGCCGGTTGGCGAATCCAGCGCCCCGACGACGTTGAGCATCGTCGTCTTCCCCGAGCCGCTCGGCCCGAGCATCACGACGAACTCGCCCTGCGAGATTTCGTAGGCAATCTCCTCGAGCGCGTGAACCGCCGTCACGCCCTCGCCGTAGGTCTTGCAGAGCCCCCGCGCGCGCACCGCCGGAGTCGCAGCATCAAGGGCGTCAGGTGCAATGACTGGAGCGGAAGATTCGCTCATCGGCAGTCCCTTCGCAGCATGCTCGCCCCGACGTCGGGGCCGTTATCGATGTTGGCGCACCTAGCGCGAAGGGCGACGCAGCCAAGCTGGGCAAGCGTTGGCTGTAGCCCGGGCCCGTGTGGACCGATGGCCCATCAAGCCCAAGAACTCACCGATCGATGATGGATGTATGAGAGGCGCGCTACTCGGCGAACTTCTCGGCCGCAACCGGCTCGCCCGTCGGCTCCCCTTCGGGCGTCGGCGCTGCGGCTTTCCCTGCCTTCGTTGCGGTCACGTAGTCGACGTACCGCCGATAGTCGAGCGCAAGACCCTTGGCAGGCGACAGGAGCAAGAACAGAGCCACCGCTATCGCAATCGATGCGAAGCTCAACACGAACCAACCCAGGAAGCCGAATACCTGGATGGCTGCACCGTACTTGGTGATGAACGCTTCAAGAAAGATCCTCTGCGGTTCGACCAGAGCCTGTTCCATTGCGTCTCCTTAGTCACGTCAATGTCGCAGCCGAGGCGCCCTGCCTCCCGTAACCCCCTCGTGAAGCGACCCCCTGTACAATGCAGGGTAGATATACCCCCTCTGAAGACTGTCAGCAACAACCAGTCCGCGCAACGCCTTCCACTTGCTGCCAGGCTCCGCGTTTGGGTATAGAAGCATACGTCGGGGTTTCGAGGATCCTTGAGGGGGGCTCATTGCGGTCTCGCAGGGCAGGCAAGCTCCTTTGGTTCGCCGCAACCGTCGCCATCGTGTTCGCGGTCGGGTCCTATCGACAGTTCACTCAGACTGGCGAATCCGTCCACTTCGCGCTCAACTACCCTGCGGAAGGCCAAAGTGCAGGTGGCCTTGGAGCCCGCGGTGCTGACGGGTACCTTGTCGTGGACGTGGCACGCACGGGTCTCATCAAGAAGATCCTGCAGCCGAACGTGATCAACCTCTCTACTCACTGGCTGCACAACGCCGGGGACACACCCAGACGCATTCGTGTATCGGCCGAGGGGTTCGGCTACCCCATCCGCTGGGAGTCGACGGACAAGACCTGGAACGAGGAACAACTCGAGATCGGACGCACGCTTGACCCGGGGGAGGACGTGACGGTGGACCTCTTCGTTACCCTACCCCGTCCGCTTCCCCCCGGAGATGTCCTTGCAAGCGGCGATATCGTCGTCCACGATGCCGACACGGGTGATCGCCTCACAGTGTTCCCCGTCAGGATCGTCCGGGGGGCTGCGGCGGCGGCCGAGGCAGGTGATTGTTGTGCACCCTAGCGACGCGTCGACCCCACCTGCACCCCGTGCCGAGGCGCTTAGGCGTAATCGCTTCACGAGGTTCGGCTTTTTCTTCCTGGGACTTGCGATCTTCTACGCCCCGTTCGCGTTGCTGGGCCGCCTCGTCGGCTGGATCTTCCCCGCCTCGATGCCCGGGACATGGGTCCCGGACGTTCACACCAACTGCATGCGAATGCCGGTCGGTTGGCTGGCTCAGCCCTGGATGTGGGGTTGGATGGGCAACAATCCCCTTTACTTCACGCCCATCATTCTGCTCCCGATCGCAGCGGTGGCGGCAGGTCCCCTCTTCTGCGGCTGGCTTTGTCCGGCTGGCTCGTTCCCCGAGTTCCTGGGGAGAATCGTGCCCGACCGCTTCAAATGGGATTTCAAGGGCATGGTGGAAATCACTTCGGTACGCTATGGCTTCCTCGTCGGGTTCCTCATCGTGCCGTTCGTGGCGGCAAGCGTCTGCTGTTCGTTCTGCAACTTCACCTGGATGCAAAACACCGTGAGTGCGCTGTTCGGGAACGTTGCGCCATGGCTCTACATCAGCACGACGGGCGTTCTCACGATAGTCATTTGGATCTTCCTGCTCGGCATGTTCACCAAGGGTGGCCGAGGTTGGTGCCTCTTCCTTTGTCCCGCGGGTTCCCTCATGAGCCTGGCCTCCGGCGTAACGTCGCGGTTCAAGTGGCTGCCGCGAGTGCGGCATGACGCGACCTCGTGTGCCTCCTGCTCCAACTGTGAGGACGTCTGTCCGGTGCGTGCGATAGACGTCAGCAAGCCACACGAATCGCCGGGGGCGGCGCCGATGCCCCAGGTGAAGGTCAACCAGTTGCTCTGCAACGTATGTCTCGACTGCGTTCGCGGTTGTCCCAGGGGCTGTCTCCGGTACGGGCGAGCGCAGTGAGCATCTCGCGCAACAAGCTGCTCTCGTTCGGTGGGGCCGCGGGTGCCATCGGAATCGCAGCTGCCGTCGCGCGCGTCGCCTGTCCCGGAGGATGCCCGACGTGCACGCAGTGCGCGACTCACGTCGTGTCCGCTGCCGGTTCCACCCTCGCAGTCGGGGCGGCGCTGGGCGGCTCCTACCTGGCCAAGAAGAGAAGCTCCGACCGCAGCGACGACACCTAGAGCCGAATCCTGGCTCGTCCTAGTCCTGCGTCGACCGTGCCTGCGCGACCGGTTCGTCCCCGATGATCCTTCCGGCAGCCATCCGGACGGATCGCGTGCCCCACGAAATCAGCTGAGAAGTGTGGGTGACCATGAGGATCGTCACCCCAGTGGTTTCGTGAACTCGCTCGAATAGCTCCATGATCTCCTGCTCGGTGGTCTCATCCAGGTTGCTGCTCGGTTCGTCGGCCAGAATGATCGTCGGCCGGTTGACGAGCGAGCGAGCCAGCACCACCCTTTGCTGCTGACCTGCGGAGAGTTGCCGAGGATGTGCGGCGGCCTTCTCCTCTAGGCCGACAGTGCTCAGAAGCATTCTCGCCCTCGACTCGACATCGTCTCCCACATGATTGCCGCCGAAGGCTCTTGGCAGCATCACGTTCTCCAGAACGTTGAGTGACGGCACCAAGCTTGGGAACTGGAACACGAAGCCGATGTGCTCGTTGCGCAACCGCGAACGCTGTCGGTCGGACAGGCTCCAGAGCTCGACGCCGTCCAAGACCACGTGTCCCGCGGTCGGCGTCGTCAGGCCGGAGATGAGGTTGAGCAGTGTCGTCTTCCCGGAGCCCGACCTGCCGGTGATGACTACGAACTCGCCTCTGGAAACGGCAAGCGAAACGGTGTCAACGGCAGTGACCTGAACTTCCTTCTTCGAACCGTAGCGCTTGGTCACGTCCGCGACGCTAATCACGTGTTCTGCCGAAGGCTGGCCCGCGTCTGCGATCTCGGGTGCGCCCTGCCTTGCGGAACTGGCCGCTTCTTCTGTCATGGCCTCAGATTTCATCACTCTCGCATCGCATGCGCCGGATCCTGTCGGCTAACCCTCACCGCAGGCGCGACGACCGCCAGCAGTACGCCACACAGAGCTATCGCTAGGCCCACCATCAGGAACGAGAAGAGCCCGGATAGGGATGGGAAGAGGAACGGGAAACCCACGCGCGTGACTATGTAGTCCCGGAACAGATAGATGCCGATTGCAGCCAGCACGGCGCCGATCACCGCTCCCGCGCAGGTCAGAATCACTGCTTGCACCAGCAGAGAGCGCACCACCGCAGCGCGCGAGGCGCCTAGGGCGCGGAGCACGCCGATCTCCCTCCGCCGCTCGTGCGTCGCCATCGAGAACACGAGTGCGATGAAGACGAGTGACAGCCCCAGGGTGAGGCTGAGCACCAGGACCATGCTGGAAAGGGCAGCGCTCATCTGGTCGCGGAACGTCCCGAACATCTTTGGGCTTACCACGGGCGTGACCCCCGGCACGTCCTTGAGGATCTGCACCGCGACCGCGTCGGGGTCGGCCCCATCTGCGACCTTCACGAGGATCGCCGAAATCTTGCCTTCGGGTATCACCAGAGGCTCTTCCGCTCGCTCCCTGGACATTCGCGACATGTCCCGCGCCGTCTCTAGAGTCAGGAACATGCTCTGGTCCAGGTTGGAGCCGGTCGGCTCCAGATTGGCTTTCAGCGTCAGCAGGTAGTTGTACAGCTTGATGTTCTGCTCGCCCTCGGGAACGAATACGAAGGTTCCCCCGACGACTTCCCCGAGCGAGAGACCACCACCCAGGTTCTTCTCTAGCCAGGGCTGGATGGTGAAATCGGTCTCCGGGTCGTAGGCGACCATGAACATGTTCTCGACCGAACAGCAGGCAGCGTTCTTGAGCGAGGTGAGATAGAGCTGCGAACTCGCCTGGGACACACCGTCTACGTTCCGGACGTCGCCAATGCGTTCCTCCGGCATCCATACCTGAGTCGGCGTGCCCATGAGCAGGGCGCTCTCGACTGTGGTCTCAGAGCCCTGCGGCACTACTATGATGTCCGCGCCAAGCCGGTCGACAGCGAGTTCGAGGCTGTCTTGCGCACCTCGGGTGATGAGCAGCGTTGCGAGCGCCAATCCCGCCACGAGCAGCGCGCACAGAAAGATGGCCCAGCTTCTGAAGGCGTTGCGCGAGATGTCCTTCAGCGCAAGGTGCAACAGGGTCACGCAGCCGCCCCTTCACTCGGAGGTACTTCCTCACTCGGTCTGCCTGCAAGAACAAAGGCAGCTATCGCCGCCACTACACCCAATCCGCCCAGCGCTATCAGGCTGGGTCGCATGACTATCGAGCACGAAGAGTTCATTCCACAAACGCCGAAGAAGACCGTCGGGAGCATGATCGTCAAGGCGCTCAGGACGCCCCCTAAGACCGAAAGGGAACGCCTTGTCTCCTTGCCCCGACTGAGCGCCAGCATGAGGCCTACAAGCCCAAGCGGGATGGCAATCACGATGGCGGCCCGCGAGGTCCAGTAGCAGGTCATGTTGATCTGTCCGCCAAGGGGCAGCTGGATGAAGTTCTGGTCGTAGGTGCAGTTGTTGTACGCGGGCACCAGCGCGACGAGAACCGCGATCAATACCAAGCCGATACCGAGACTGCGCATCTGTCCTGACTCCTTCCTCGCGTCACCGCGTCCGCTCGCTCGCGGATCCTTGGCGCGGCGAGCGGCTATGGCGCCTTTGGCTGTGGCTCCTGAGGCTACGGTGCTTGTGGTATTGGCATACCCGTTTGCTCGACAGTGACGTCGGCTTTCCTGAATGCACCAAGGACCACGGTGACCTTCGAATTCGGCTTCAGTGGGGGTTGATTCTGGAGCATGACGTAGCCGGGCTGCCCTTCCTGGACAGGACGACCGATCAGACGGCCGATCTTGGGCATGAACGGGATGTTGTCGTACTTCGCTCCAGTAGTCTGGTCGACCACATAGAGTTCTCCCGGCTGCCAAAGGATCGCCAGCCGGGGCGGCGCCAGGAAGTTAACGATCAGATAGCCGCCGTCAGCTGCATAGGCGACGTTGATGAGCTGTACCTGCTCCTCGAGCTCACGACGAAGCCCTTCGGGCAGCGGACTCGTCGAGCTCTCGTAGCCGCCCTGTGATGCGTCAGCAAGCGGGTCCACTGTCTGCGTCGGCTCCTGATACTCGCGAACCGTCGCAGGAGGAGCTTCCTCGGAGGCGCAGCCACAGAACGCGAGCAGTATTCCGACCATCAATGCGAGTGCCGGAATCCGAGGCAACAGAACGCGAGACTTCTCCGCCATCGCTATTCCTTGACGATGAACAGTCCGCGGTACATGCGGTGACCGCAGAAGTACTGGAACTCGCCGGCTTCGTCAGGAGTGAACTCGAGTACCTGTTCGTCGGTGGGCGAGTCGAGCTGGAGCGATGCGAGGTTCTCGGGATCTGAGGGAAAGATGAGTTCGCTTCCGCATCCGACCTCGCCAAGCTGACGGAACCTGATGCGAACCGGCACGTCTTTCTTCACGGCCATTCGCAGCGGGTCGTAGCCACCCGGCGTGATTACGAGCGTGGCCTCCTGGAATCCGTCTTCGCCGATCGGGGGCTCGAAGGGCGCCGGCGGCTCGATCTCTTTGACGATGGGTCTGTCCACTACGTACGTGAAGACCTGCTTGTTCGTCGCTGGACCGAGACTTTCGGCCATCGCCAGCAGGTGCTCCTTGGTAACCTCGTCCACGTTGCGCGAGAACACGGAGACGCGGGTTGCGCCGACATCGGCCCAGATAGCGTTCAGCGCAGGATACTGCAGCAGCCAGCCTTTCCCCCACTTGGTCTCGATTGGGCGCGAACCAGCCAACGATTCGAGTTCCGGGTTGCCCGGTACCCATTCGCGAATGTAGACCACGGGACCGTCGCTTTCCTTCGTGCGGTATGTGAGCTCCACGAGCGGCTCACCCGAAGGTCCGCTGTCATCTCGCACGATCTCTACGTCCTCGCGCACGAATTCTGCGGGCAGATAGCCAGGGATCATTATCTGGAAGGGCGTGCTGGATTGTACCGCGAGGACGGCTTCTGCCTCGGGCGCTTGCGAGCCGTCCGCAGCTCGCGTGGGCGCCGAAGTCTGCCAGATCCCCGCAGCAACGACTATGGCGGCCAGCACGCCGAACGCGAGGACTATCCACCGCTTTTGCGACGCCGACAATCGGGCGGCTGCGGCAGCCGGACGCCGCCTTGCCGACTTCTTGCCCTTCTTCGAAGATGCCACGCTGCGCCCGTCCTTTGG
>JAOUET010000249.1 GCA_029858605.1 Coriobacteriia bacterium
CTGCTCATCCCCATCTTCCTCGTCTACGTGGGAACCGAACTCAATCCGGCGGCGGTAGTCGATCCGGCAACGATGCTGGTAGCGCTCGCGTTCTTGGCCGCCCTAGTCATCGGCAAGCTGCTGGCGGCCGCAGCGGCCGGTGGACTGCTGAGATTCTCGCTCGCCGAGACTGGCGTCATGTTCGGCATGTCCCTTCCCCAAGCCGCGGCGACTCTCGCAGCGACCATCGTGGGTGCGCGGCTCGGCCTCTTCTCGAGTCAGATAGTCAGCTCAGTGGTGCTCGTCGTCCTCGTCTCACTGCTGGTCGGATCGTTGGCCACGCGGATGGCCGCGGCGCGAGTATCCGTTGCCGAAGGACGCGAAACCGCCCTTGGCCGTCGCGTGCTTTGCGCCGTTCGCGACACTGCCACTGCCGAGCGGCTTGCCCACTTGGCGGCCCTTGTAGCCGCCCGTGATTGTGGAACCGTCGTGCCCGTCGTGTTCTCGCTTGCACCCGCCAAAGTGGGTGAGCGCGAACACGACCTGCTCCAGCTTGCCGAGACTGCAGCGACAGCGGCCGGCAACGACGTGGCCGGCCGAGTTCGCAGCGCGAATTCCTTCGTCTCGGGCGTGCGCAGCGCGACGGCGGAAGAATCTCCGAGCTCAGTCGTGCTCGGCTGGCAGAAGTCTTCTGCGCTCGACATGCAGTTTCTCGGGACGGAACTGGATCGAGTAGGCCGGCTCATTGACGAGCCGCTGCTGGCTGCTCGTTTCGACACGGAGATCGTGGAGCGTGTCCTAGTCTTCCTCGATGCGCGACCTCGGTCCGGGTCCCGCATTCCCAGCGCGCTGATCGCACTCGACGTGGCCGAGCGTATCGCCGACGGCACCGGCTGCCCCCTCGAGATCGTTTCCACCCGGCGCACCGATGTCGACCATCTCGTGGAATCGCTGGACGTTCACGACTTCAAGCATCGAGTCATCGATGGCGGTCCGATCGCGGCGAACCTCGGGTTTGCGCGAGGAGACCTGCTCGTGATGACACCCGCGAGCTACCGCGGTTGGCTCGGACGGGCGAGTCTCGATGCCGTCGACGGGCTGTCGCTCCTGATCGCGGCCGAAGCAGGAGCGATGCGAGTCAGCAACGCCGGCACTTCTCGCGAAGTCGTTCTCGGTTGGGAGCGCCCGACCTAGTAGTAGCGAGCCGCTCGAGCGTCGGCAGGCCGCTACGAATCCAGCGCGTCCAGTTCGGCGGCCGATATGTCCAGCAGCCAGCCACGCACCAGCCGCCCGGTCCTGCGCACCTTGTCCGACTGCACGTGCGACGCCGTGTCGCGCGTCGTGTGATACCGCGGGTCGTCGCGCCATTCCAGCCACGCAGCCGGAATGCCCGCGAACTCGAAGCTCTCGTGATCGCTCCAGCCACTTCGGCTAGGGTCCGCAAGATACGGCAGAGCCTGCTTGTTGAAGCGCGCCCACTTGCGCAGCGACGCCACCGTCGTCATCGGCGCCACGCCCAGGTTGCGCACGTTGAACGTCGCCCCGTAGCCGACCATGTCGATCGACATCATCGACTCGATGCGCGCTTTCGCCGCCGACGACAGGTTCGCCACGTAGTGCCGCGAGCCGAAGTGGTGGTCGTCGGAAGTGGCGCCCGCGATCTCTTCGGCACCGAAGGCGATGAAGCGCACCGTGGGCACCAGCCCTTCGGCCTGCGCGAGAACGCGCGCGATCTCGAGAGTGACCGCCACACCGCTGGCGTTGTCGTTGGCGCCCGGCGAAGGCGACTTGCTGTCCATGTGCGCACCCAGCACGATGACGCCGGCCTCGCTGCCCGCCTTCTCAGCGATCACGTTGCGCGTCGTCTTGCCGCCGGGAATCGGGATGCCCGTCTGCACGGTGACGCTGTAGCCGTACGAACGCAGCTGGCCGGCGATGTACTCGGCCGCCTTGCGCTCTGCCGACCCGCCCGCCGCGCGGGGACCTAGCGCCGCAATCGCTTTGACGTGCGCCATCGCGCGACTCACGGAGAACAGCGGGGCGTCGAGCGCTTGAAGCACCTCGATACGCACGTGGTCCGGGATGGTGTTCGGCCCGCCGAAGAAGGTCACCGTGGACACCACTGCACGTTGCGACCAAAGCTTCGCGCCCACCTCGTCGGGCACCCGATCGCTGCCGAGAAGCAGGACGGGCGCTCCTCTTCGGCCGGCATGGACGCCCCCGGCGAGAGCGTCGGCCGGAGCAGCTCCGGAAGCGAAAGCGGGGTCGGTCCAGGCGAAGCCGGCGGTAGCCACGGCGAAGTCGGCCACGCCCACGGAGACGGCGTAGCGGTTGGCACCCCCGATGCGACGAACGTGAGTCGTGCCGAACTCG
>JAOUET010000251.1 GCA_029858605.1 Coriobacteriia bacterium
GCATGAAACCTCCCATATCGCGGAGCGGCTTTCCCAGAATGTACCCGCCGCGCAACGGATTGCACGCAGAGCCGTTCCGTCGCGCCCCGGCCACCGTCACCAGGTCTCGACGTGACCCATGGCATCGTGTCGTCGATTGCCTGCAGCAACCCCCGGCTCACGCTTGCCGCGCAACCAGTATGTGACGATGCGGCAACGTCACCCTTGCAGCCAACCATCGCCGCGCATCTGAACGCGAACGAGGCCCCGGCATCTTTGCCGAGACCTCGTGGTGTACTGGTGGGCGCTAGAGGATTTGAACCTCTGACCCCTTCCGCGTCAAGGAAGTGCTCTCCCCCTGAGCTAAGCGCCCGTATGCACTCTGCAAAGAGCAGCGAACGGTATTGTACCAGTCCTCCACCGATGTGCCAGTCTCCGGCGTGACGACCCCCGCAACGAGGCCGAACACGCCCGCCGGACCCACGCGTGACTCGTCTTGCACGGCCAGATACCCCCTGGTACACTACCAACCTGCCCGCGGACGTAGTTCAGTGGTAGAACACCACCTTGCCAAGGTGGGGGTCGAGGGTTCGAATCCCTTCGTCCGCTCCAGCAACTTCACGGAGGTCGGCCCCCGGGGCGCACAGCAAGACGGCCCGAGAGGTCGGCCTTCTGACATAGGACACGAGGATCCAAGGACACGGCGACGTGGCCAAGTGGCAAGGCAGGGGCCTGCAAAGCCCTTATCCCCGGTTCGAATCCGGGCGTCGCCTCCATCGACTACACGGGCCGCCCTTTCAGGGGGTGGCCCGTTTGCGTCCGAGAACACGACGAGCCGCTCTCGCCCAGTGAGCGGCTCGTCGCTTTCCTCGACGTGCTTGTAGGGTGCCGGCAAACACCCGGCGGTACGTCGAGGAGCCGGGCGGGCGGTACCCACCCAGCACACGGGAAGGGGCCTCGCTCAGTTGGAGTACTTGACCTGGATTCGCTTGGCCTGCTCCAGGCGGAACAGACCGCGCTCTACGTCCTGGGAATCCGGGATGTTCTGGAGCGCCCATTTGATGATCTCATCGGGCACCAGAGGATAGCGCTTGCGCGCTTGCGTGAGGGTCATGGCTTCTACCTCCAACTGCTACGACTGCTGCTACGACTGCTGCTGTGAAGACCCTTCAAGACGGGATTATCCCGCTGTGTCCCGACGAACGTCAAGTATCGGGCGACGAGCGGCGTCTACTCACCCCACCGTTGGAACAGACCGTGTTCAATGCCGAGAATGTCCAGCACCTTGCCCACGACGAAGCTCACTTGGTCGTCAATCGTCTCGGGATGCATGTAGAACGCCGGCATCGCAGGAACGACGATTGCGCCGGCTTCGGCAAGAGCGGTCAGGTTGCGCAAGTGCACCAGGGACAGCGGGGTCTCTCGCGGCACCAGCACCAATGGTCGCCGCTCCTTGAGCATGACGTCGGCAGCGCGCTCAGGAAGGTCGCTCGCCGCGCCGTGGGCGACCGATGAGCAGAAGCCCATGCTGGCCGGGACAACGACCATGCCGTCTACCTTGTGTGATCCCGACGCGATCGGGTCGAAGAGGTCGCTCGCGCACGCGACGCGCAGAGGCACGTCTTTCCCCAGTTCGAGGAAGCGCAGCAGTGCTTTCTCGGGCTGCTGCGCGGGCAGATCGAACCCCGTCTCGTACGCGGTCACGTCGCGACCGGCCTCCGTCATCATCGCCGTGACCTCGTGACCGGTCGCGAGCAGTTGCTCAATCGCCCGAAGGCCGTACACGCTTCCCGAAGCTCCCGTGATCACAACCGTGTAGCGCCCCATGCGTTTCCTCTCCCTACGCGATCAACCTGTCGGCAAGTGCACCGACGAACACGACGATCGCGATGACACCGTTCGTGGTGAAGAAAGCAGCTCCCACGCGAGACAGATCCTTCGCCGAAACGATGCTGTTCTCGTAGGCCAGGAGCAACACCGCAATCGAGACGCCCACGTACCAGGGCCATCCTGCCTCGGCCAGAAAGCCGCCGAGAGGCAAGAGTGCGGCGGTGACCACGTGCGCCACTCGCGTCTGCAGCAAAGCGGGGGCCACGCCGAAGTCCGCCGGCATCGAGTGCACGCCGTCCTTTCGGTCACACTCGATGTCTTGTGTGGCGTAGATGATGTCGAACCCGGCGGTCCACAACATCACGGCCACGCCGAGAACCCAGGGTGCCGGATGGTTGATCGGCCCCCCTACCGCGATCCATGCACCCGCCGGTGCCAGTCCCAGGCACAGCCCCAACCAGTAGTGGCACACCGGAGTGAACCGCTTCGTGTAGGGATAGATGAGGAATGCACTCAACGGTATCGGCCACAGCCACCGCAA
>JAOUET010000252.1 GCA_029858605.1 Coriobacteriia bacterium
GCCGAGCTGCCGCCAGTGTGTTTCGGTCATATCGACGTGGTAGTGTTCGGCGGCTTTGCGGATGTTCTCGAACGCGAGATCCCGGTCCTCGTCGGAGACGCCGTCTATCTCCCCGAAGTTAGCGATCGCCGCGCGCACGTGGGCGGCACCAGTAAGCGGCCCTTTGCGTTGCTTCGGGAACGCGAATGCCGAATCGGGTAGCCCGCGCTCCTTCGCCTCCGACAACTTGCCATGCGTGTCCCGGGGTCGCCACGTTGCATTGCCTGCCATCGCGAATCTCCGTTCCCGACCTGATTCCGGACATGATCTCTGTGAGTCTGTAGATACCGCACGCTGGCCGCATCGAATCGGAAAGACCCCCTCGGAGTGTCTGAGGTGGAGTCCTCCGGGGCCCCGGGTTCGCTGGCGGGTGCGCCGAACCGCGTCACGGTGGCGTCACATTCGAGGTCAAGCTCCCAAGAGGAGACTACGGCAATCCCGCGACCGGATGACAGTTCATGCAGAGGTTGTCGTCCATCTCCACCAGGAAGTTCGGGTTCTGCGTCTCATGCGGGAAGTTCTGGAAGAGTGGCGTGTCCGATGGCGGGTCACTGGCAACGGGATCCCCAGCAGTCTTCCCGTCGCCGTATCGGTAGACCTCAGCCCTCTGGACATCGCCGGGCTCTCCGACAAGACGCGTGTCCTCGTGACACTGTTGGCAGATCGGGGCGTGACCCGATTGCCGTGCGGTCCGCGGATAGGGCATCACGAAGCCCCTGCTGTGCCAGTACAGGTCTGGGGTACTGGTTCCCTCAAGGCCCATCGTCCCGTAGGTTGTCTCGAGCGACGTATCGGAGGTCACTACGGCCACGCGGTCGTAGTAGAACGGCGACGCGTGGGTCAGGTCCGAGTCGACCGGGTGGTTGTGCACGGCGCCCCCGGACGAGCGACCCCTGTGGCAAGAAGCGCACCAGTCCGACCCATAGACGGTGGCCGTCGTCTCAGACCCGGTTGGGCGCTGCCTCAGAAGCTTGCTGGTGCGCCACTCCTTGTCCGGCGCTCCATAGTTGAGCTCGTCGGCATGGAACCGGATCCTCTCGCCGCGGAACGGCTCCACTGTGTTGGAGTTGTGGGGGCTGTGGCAGTCCCCGCAAGTCAGAGTGCCGCCGGTGCCACCGAACGACTCGGTCCGAATCCCCCCCGTCGCCCCATCTCCCCCGGGGATGACGGTAGCCGTCTCGATTCTGTGGCTCGCGCCCACGGTAAGCCCTCGCGCTTCTATCGCTCCGAAGACGCCGGTACCGCCGGTACCGTCGTGGCACATCTCACACGTCGCTTGGATAGTAAACGCAGGAAGGAGTTTGTACGACGAAGTGGCCTCATGGACGGTGTGGCAGAGCTCGCACTTGTTCGTCCCTGTGGTGTAGCCGTCGTGCGGCCCTGTCTTCTCCCCATAGGGGAAGCCCTCGTTGTGGCAGACAGCGCAGTCCGATGGCCAGGGATCCAGCCACCCGATACCATGAGTTCCGCCGAGCGCAGGCGCGGCCGCAACGAGCACGACTACGACAACGACGAACAGAATCGTAGCTCCGACTCGCAACACACGTGGCTCCTCACACCAGTGTTCCTTAGCGCAGATTATCACGAAGCGAGTACCCTGTCCGGTATCGTGTCTCGTGCGCGGTGCGGAGCTTCGGGATTCCTGGTGGACGATAGAGGTTCTGGGTCCATACGTGTTCGAAAGTGAGCAATGGCCCAGGGGTCGCACAACCCGAGGGCCATTGCGTTCTCTTATTGGAGGGTCACGTGGTTGTCGGTCTGGAAGCAGGCTCCTGACCCACGGATTCCACAGCAGGCCACGTCCACGCGGTCCAGATGATTAGCACGAGGAACAGAGCCTCCAGCACTTCGTAGAACCTCCAGTAGAGCCACACTCCGCTCTCACCGACAAACTGCGTGCCTACCAAGACAGCGACGTGGAAGATGCCAACGATGATGTTCACCAAGCGGTTCGGCCGGGCGCGCAACGTGAGAGACAGCAGCACCATGATGCTGGGGAGCGCCATGAGCGCGGCGGCGGCGGCCAGGACTGTCTGGGTGAACTCCACGCCTCCCAGCTGACCCTCTACCAGTTCTGCTACGTGCCCGGGCTGGAAGAATGAGAACACGTCGTTGTAGATGTAGAGGAACATCAAGGCCACCCACAGCAAGGCGAGCTTGACCTTCACGTTCACCTTTCTATCGTCCCGCATGCTTGCGGTTCTCTTTGCGTTCATGGGACTCCCTCCGCTGCGCCGACCCTGCTCGCCGTCCACACCGAGTGTATGTGAAGGGCCCCGGCATCGCTGCCGGGGCCTCGTCAGATGCT
>JAOUET010000253.1 GCA_029858605.1 Coriobacteriia bacterium
GCCAGGTGTCCTCCTCGGTAGGTAAAGGCACCGACCACTGCAGCATCGCCCAGAGCCACGTAGAGGCGCTCTCCGTCGGCGTCGATACCGAGGGGCCGTGAGAGCGGTGGCAGGTTCTCAGGCGGAAACTCGCCGGCCAGGCCAACCGTTGCAGTGGAGTCTTCGGCGAAGTACGTGAACTCGACTTCGCCCACGGGCCCCTCTTCGGAGTCAGCGCGCAGCTGCATGTAGCCGAACCACGCGGCGCCCCCTATGACGACGAGCGCCAGGATCCTCCACAACGTCTTGGGCGCGACCCCCATGCGACGAGGCTTGCCGCGAGATGGCGACCGGCCGGGCGACGGTGCGACGCTATGTGGTGGCGAGGAGCTGCGGGACTGCGAGCTGCCGCTGGAACCCGAGCTTCCCCGCGACGAAGACCGCCCACGGGCCGACGAGCGCTCGCGCGGTCGCGGACGCGGACGGGGGTGGTCGTGCGGACCGGTCTCTTCGCTCACTTGCGCGCCTCCTCCGCGATACTGCGCTGCTCTTCGGCTTCCTTGGAACGCCCCATCGCATCGTACACGTCAACGGACAGTCGTTCGCACCGTCCAGGGTCAGTGACAGACGGGACAGAATGCCTTGCCGAGCAGGGGACCGTTCTGATGACAGGTGCACCGCGAATCGAAACTGTAGTTCTTGTGCAGTTCCTTCCAGCCATCGACATGCTGATCCATCGGCCACAAGTGACAGTCTGCGCACTCGTTAGACTCGTGACAGCGCAAGCATAGTTCCTTCTTCTCGAAGGCGGCTTCTCGCGCATGCCCCATCTCCAGGAATTCCAGCGAGTGCGGGAGCCTCAGCCCGTGGCACACGTCGCACGGCTTCTGGCTGTGACACCCACCGCAGTCGCGTGGCACGGGCAGGTCTACCTTTCCGAAGACGCGCGTGGTCGTGCGCGCTCGTGCCGCGTCGCCGATGTGGCACACCGCACAGTCCGAGGAGGCCTCGTCCCCGTCGTGGCACCTCAGGCATGCCGACATCCCGGGTCTGCGCGTCTCCTCGGCAAGGTGGCCGACGCGTGGATGACAATCCTGGCAGCTCATTCCGGCAGCGAGAATCTCGAGATGCGAGACCTTGACGCCCCGGTCGAGGTCCTCGAACGTCTCGGTTTCGATAGACTCGTGGCAGCGCACGCACCTCGAGGAGCCGACCGAGGCGGGACCTTCGGGTGCTCCCCCCGTGACCGACGTGATGACGTACCGAGTGCGCGCAGACAAAGCTCCTAGTACGCCGAAGGCCGGCGGGTCCTCGTGACAGTCGACGCAGCGGACGCCCGCATGCGCGTCACCCACGTTCGAGAACACCACGTCGGTTTCCGCGTGACAGCTCTCGGCGCAGAAGCTCTGCGTCGATGTAAGTATGTAGCCCGAGACTAGTGCCGCCAGCACGAGAATCGCGACTACGATCCAGCTCGTGAGCCGACGACGCTTCGAACGCGCCTCGAGACGTTCCCGCTCTTCGGCGGTGAGCTCGACGGGCGGCAGCAGCGTTGCAGACTGCTCGCCCGCGATGTCGGGTTGAGAGGGCTTGGGTCGCCTGCCCGGCGTCAGCAGAAGGAGGAGTGCCACGACAATCATGAGCACGACGAGAACCAGCATCGCAACGAGCAGCACGGCCGCAGTGAGGTTGCTGGTCGGCTCGGTGACTACCTCGGAGATGCTGCTGAAGAGAGTCTCGAAGCTCACTGCTCTTCACCCCCCTTGCCGAGGGTCCCGGCGGTGTTGCCGGGATGCGTGTGCTTCTCGTGACACACATAGCAGGAGTCTTTTGGGTGGCACGCAAGACAGGTCGGATCGAGACGGTTGACGGCGATGCTGGAGTGCTCGGGCAGGAAACCTGCGGGATGCGGCATCTCGTGCACGTGGCACTCGTCGCAGAACTCGCGGGAAGGATGGCACTGCGTGCATTCGACCCCGGGCTCGACCGACAAGATACCGTGCGTCCGGCCGAATTCCACACCGTGTGGCATCGGAATCCCGTGGCAGCTCACACAGTAGTCGTCAGGGTGACATGCCGAACAGTACTCGAGCGTCCCCATCCCATGCGTCTCCTGCCACCGCACGCCGTGCGTGACTTGCCACGGTCCCTTGACAAGCCGTTCTTCCTCGGCCCGTCCGCGATGGCAAGTGTCGCACTCTGCTGAAACCTTCAGCGCGCGGTGACAGACGATGCAGTCCTCCATGACGGGCTGTCGAGCCCAGCGCGAGGCTGCCCCGTGGATAGCTGCCGAATGACAGGCGGCACACTCCCCGGTGGGCGTGTCGCACGTTTCGTGGCGGATGCGAAGGCCGTTGCGCTTCGAC
>JAOUET010000254.1 GCA_029858605.1 Coriobacteriia bacterium
CCGCGATGTTGGCCTCGTGACCGAACGCCTCGCGCACCTGCGGCACCGACAGGTACCACAAGATGATCGCGCCCGCGATGCCGACTACCCCTGAGTTGACTCCGATACCGAACATCAGGAGCATGGCTACGGCAAGCACGATCTGGATCGCATAGACCACTACGCCGAGCGTCCAGGCCCACGCACGCATCGCAAGCGACCCGATCCCAAAGACCAGGGCCCCCAGACCCAGCACTCCGAGCGCAGCACCGAAAGCGTAGCTCACCTCGATGGCGTACTCGGTCAAGTCGCCGGTAAGCTCCGTTATGGCAAGCCAGTCGAACGCTGCGAGCCCGAAGTAGCCGAGCGCGACCAGGATCTGAGCGGCGCCGATGACGAGCGCTAGCAACGCAACCACCATGAGACCACTCGGACGCTTCATCTTCGACCTCCCCTCCAGCAGTCGGGGTCGTCGGTTCGGGCGTCAGAGTCGTGCCAAGTCAAACGTACCCTGATTGGGCCGAAAACACTCCTCCGGGAGGTCGGACTCGCTACGGAGCGCCGAACCACCCGTCGATTCCGGACAGCGTTTCTCCGGCGTAGGTCAGCGAGACTACGGTGGCGAGGTCGACCGTCGCAACGTACTCCCACCACTGGCTGCCCGTATGGGTGGTGAAGAACCGGACCATGTAGTTGCCAAGGGGCAGGGGGCCGCTCGTGTAGTCGCCGAGCGAGTCCGTGAATACCGTCCGGTAGGGGCTTCCCCAGCCGGGACTTGTAGGCGGCCACGTGCCGTCCGCGTTCTGCTTGTAGATGAATACGAACACGCCTCTGAGCGGAGTCTGGTCCGCGCCAGAGACCACCTGACCGTCAATCGTACCGTTCGCGTCCGCGGCCGTAAGCGCAACGTTGATGCCCGTCACGGTCGTGCCCGTGGCGACCAGCACCGGTATCGCGGTCGGCAACGTCGCACCCCCGTAGTACGCGCTGACGTAGCCGGTCGCGCTCGCCTTCACCGCGTAGCGCCCCGCGAGGATCTGCCCGCTGTCGTAGGTTCCGTCTGCGGCCGTCAGCACCGTCGCCTCAGGATCGGGCGGCCAGGACATGTCGGGGTTGCGCCGGTAGAGTTCGACCACGGCCCCCGCAAGCGGGGCCCCGGTGGACCCGTCCGACACCGTTCCCACAAGTGATCCGTACGACTGCAGCGTGACGTCCAGCGTATACGTCGCACCGTCCGCAATGGTGAGATTCCGGGACTGGGGGTCACTACTGGAAGCCGCGAAGTCGATGCGGTAGTCTCCCGCCTTGCCCGTGTACGTCCACCACCCGTTCGCGTCGGTGAGCAGGGACGACATCTGGGTGTACACGCCGTTCTTGTTTGCCGTGTACACATTCACCGTCGCGGCCGGGATTCGCGCGCCATCGCTGCCGTACACGGTTCCCGAGAGGATCGGTTTGACGGCCTTCGGCGCGGCCAACGCCGGTGGTGCCAGGATTGCGAGCGAGAGAAGCGTGAGCAGCGTGACGGCCAGTCGCATCCTGCGAGACATGGCCTCCTCCCTTCGTTGGGACTTCTTGAGTCCGAAGGTGTCGCTATAGCAAGTGTACCCTCCTTGCCAGCCACCTGTGCCGCCGCTCGGCATGTCCCGACGACAGCGCCCGCGTGCGGAGACCGCATCGCCGTATACTCACTGGAGGCGATGAGCTCGTCCTAATCCGATTCGTCGCCGAGTCGCAAACTGCCAAGGAGCAGCTGATGAGCCGGTTTCTCGAATGGCTGTACCCGGTCGGCGAGCGACGCATGGTTGGCTGGTTCACCTTGACCGCCCTGCCTACGAGCGCATTTGCTGGGGTCCTCGTGTACGCCCAGCCGGGAATCGACGAGGAGATCGTGCTGTGGCTCCCAGGTGATGCGTACCTCTGGTATGCGGGGGCCGTGGCGGCAAGCATGCTCGCGACCTACGCTTTCGTGCGCGGCGCGCGCAGCCATGGTGCTCCGGTGTCAATCTGGCTCGTGCCTGCGTTCGCTGCAGCCTGGGCGGCCGCAGGCCCCCTGCTCGACTACCTCCTCGCATTCGGGGGGCCCGAGGCGGAGTTCGGCGGCACGCTGTGGAACCTGCTTCCGATCGTCGCGCTGCTTGCACCTGCGCTGGTGGCAACGATCCAGGCGAACCAGCCACGCGAGCCGCTCCTCCCCACCAGAGAACGGCGTCAGGCGTTCGCGATCGGAGGATTGGCGCTTGCGCTGTTTCTCGCCAACAAGATTGCGTTCGCCTCACCACAGTGGGCAGATGCCTGGCTGCCCCACATGGCCGCCGAGGAGGAGCTTGGCTACCAGC
>JAOUET010000255.1 GCA_029858605.1 Coriobacteriia bacterium
GTCGTTCGCACGCGCGGCCAGATCCAGCGCTACGCGCGCGACATGAGCTTCAATGTCGCGATCATCTTGGTGATGGTGCTCGTGCTGTACGCGAGCATCGCAGCCCGGTTGTAGCGGTCGGGATGCCTGCCGGGGCCGAGGCCACGGTCGGCATCCGCCAAGCGCCACAGAGAACCCGCCCGCTACTCCGCTGTGGCCGCCGCGCGCTCCTCGGCGGACATGGCGGCGAGGCGCTTGACCTCTGCAGCGTCCACAAGGACACCCTCTGCCACGCGCGTGCCGTACTCGGGGTCGACCTTGTAGAAGATCGCACACTGACGGAGTCGGATACGCTCCTGCGCGTTCTTCAAGTGGCCGACGATGTTGCTGACGAGATGGTTGCGGTCCTCGTCGGTCATGACGTCGCGAAAGAGCGCACGCGGCTGGACGAAGTCGTCGTTGGGGTGCGGGTACGGAGTGCGACCCGTCACCCCCGTCACGGGCATACCCGGATCCGCCGCGCCCGGGTCGGGAGCCGGACCGTGGAAGCTGTTCGGCCAGTAGTTCGGGCCGACGCCGCCGTTGTCGTCGAAACGCATTGCCCCGTCGCGCTGGTAGCTCCTCATCGGGGCGTGCTTGGGCGCGTTGATCGGCAGGAGATGGTAGTTCGGGCCGAGGCGGTGCAGGTGCGTGTCGTGGTAGCTGAACAGGCGTGCCTGAAGCATCTTGTCGGCGGACGGACCGATGCCCGGAACGAAGTTGCTCGGGTTGAAGGCGGCCTGCTCGACCTCGGCGAAGTAGTTCTCCGGGTTGCGGTCGAGCACGAGTCGGCCGATCGTCATCGGCGGGTAGTCGGTGTGTGGCCAGACCTTCGTGATGTCGAAGACGTCGAAGCGGTAGTGCTCCGCGTCGGCCACGGGCATGATCTGCATCTCGAGACGCCACGACGGGAACTCGCCCCGCTCGATAGCGGCGAAGAGGTCGCGGGTCGCGTGGTCGGGGTCGGTCGCCTTCATGGCGTCGGCTTCTGCAGCGGTGAAGTTCCTGATGCCCTGCTCCGTCTTGAAGTGATACTGCACGTAGAACTGCTCGCCGGCGGCGTTGTGCCAGACGTAGGTGTGGCTGGAGTAGCCGTTCATATGCCGGTAGGTGGCCGGCGTACCTCGATCCGAGAACAGCACCGTGACCTGATGCACCGACTCGGGCGTGAGCGACAGGAAGTCCCAGAACATGTCCGGGTCCTTCAGGTTCGTGCGCGGGTTGCGCTTCTGGGTGTGGATGAAGTCGGCGAACTTCAGCGGGTCGCGGATGAAGAACACGGGCGTGTTGTTGCCCGTCATGTCGTAGTTGCCTTCCTCGGTGTAGAACTTGATCGCGAAGCCGCGCGGGTCGCGCTCGGCGTCTGCCGAACCCTTCTCCCCGCCCACCGTCGAGAAGCGTACGAACACGTCGGTCTTCCTTCCGACTTCGGATAGGAAAGCCGCCTTCGTGTACCCGGTGACATCCGCCGTCACCTCGAAGTAGCCGTACGCGCCGGCTCCTTTCGCGTGCACGACGCGCTCCGGGATGCGTTCCCGGTCGAAGTGGCCGAGCTTCTCCAGCAGGTGCACGTCCTGCATGAGGACGGGACCGCGCGGTCCTGCCGTGATCGAGTTCTGATCGTCGTCGACGGGCTTGCCGAATCCGGTTGTCAGCGCGTTGCCTCTCTCTGCCATGACCGGCTCCCTTCTCTTGAGAGCGGACGCCGCCCGACTCCCCCGATTGGCGGCACCCTGCTGCTTCCGCATGTACCCGTTCGGGGGCGGGGGTAGCGTGGTCGACGCGCGAGTGAGCGCTCCGGACAGTCTGTCCGCTTGCCGCGCCCTCTCGTTCCCTGCGCGGCGAGGCACTCAAGTCGGCGGCCGATTAGCCGATACCTCGACTGCAGGCAGTTGCGGTCCCCTTCTGGCAGAAACGTTCCTACACAAGACGTCCGAGCTGCTCCGGCACGCTCGGGCGTTCGGTTTCTTGCAGGACGGGCCGCACCAAGGTTAAGGGGTGAGGGGCATGAAGAGGATCATTCTGACGGTTGCAGCGGCAATCCTGCTGGTCGCGTTCTCGGGCGCCGAAGCATACGCGAACTTCGGTCCGCACGGCGGCTATGCGGCCGACACGGACTCGTGCGCCGGCTGCCACCGGGCGCACACGTCGTTCTCACCGATCACATGGACCGATCCTGCAGGGAACAGTCACAGTGCGTTGCTCGTCTCCTCGGCCTCGACCATGCTGGAGTTCTGCCTGGCGTGCCACGGCGACGACGCTCCCGGTGCATCGACGAACGTCGTCGCGGGCGTG
>JAOUET010000256.1 GCA_029858605.1 Coriobacteriia bacterium
AGTCACAGATCGAACTCGCGCGTACGATGCTCGTCACCCTGTGGCCGGGACTGTACTTCCAGACGGCACTGCTGGGTGCCGTCCTCGTCGTTACGGCCGCATCCTGGGGAGCGCGACGCGCCGGTGTCGAGCTGCGCGTGCCACGCATGCGAGACCTGGACCTCAGCGTGCACGTCCTGTGGGGCCTGCTGGCAGGACTGGTCCTGCTTGCCGCCGCCCAAGTCCTCGGTGGGCGTGCGGCCACGATGCAGGCCATAGGGCTGAATCTGCTCTTCTGCACGCGCGCGCTGTTCTTCCTGCAGGGCCTCGGAGTCTTCTCCGCGATCTTTGACGTCCCGAAGTCGGGCCGCGTGAAGATGCTGGCGCTGTACCTTGCACTGTGGGTGATCGACCAGGTCCTCCTGGTCGTGAGTTTCGTTGGCTTGGCCGACTTCTGGGCGAACTTCCGCCGTCTCCCGCGCGATGGGGCGACGGTCGCGGGATTGCCGGAGGGCCGGTCGACAGAGTCCTAGTGTCAGACGCGTTATCCCGGAGCCGTGTCTTCGGGATTCAAGCAAGGAGTGTTCGATGAAGGTCATCCTGTTGCAGGAACTCAAGGGCCGGGGCGCCGAAGGCGACGTCGTCGACGTCGCGCGCGGCTTCGCGGTCAACTACCTGTTCCCGCGCAACGTCGCCATCGAGGCGACGCCCGGGAATCTCAAGCAGCTCGAGTCGCGAATGCACAACATCCGCAAGCGCGATGAGGCCCGCGTGGCCGAAGCCAGCGACTTGGCGACCGCGCTGGATGGCAAGAGCGTTGGCATCGAGGCCAAGGTGGGCGAGGAAGGTCGCCTGTACGGTTCGATCACCGCACAGATGATCGGCGACGCCATTCTCGATCAGCTCGGCATCGAGCTCGATCGCCGGAGAATCGAGACGCACGGCCACATCAAGGAACTGGGCGCGCATCCCGTCGAGATAGCGATCTACCGCGACGTCAAGGCGCACCTCGTTGTCAACGTCGTTCCCGAGGGCGCCGCGCCGGTCGCGTTCGCGCCCGAGGGCGAGGCGGTCGAAGTCGTCGAAGTGCTTGCCGAGGAAGTCGCGATCGAGACGCCCGAGACCGAAGAAGCGGCGGTGCTCGAGGACGTCGCCGAGGGCGAAGGCGAGAACGAAGACGAGGGCGACGAACTCGAAGAAGAGGGCGCACTGGACGACTAGTCGCCAGGCACGAGGTCATGACACGACCGGCGCTGCGCAGTCATGCGTGGCGCCGTTGTCGCGTCTGCGGCCGATTCGTCGACTATCTGTGGACACTCGGGATTGAGCAGGTCGCAGGCTGTCCCAAGCTGTGGATAGCCGCTGCAGCGCGGTTGTGAGTGTCAGACCCCTCACCTAGACTCAGCTCGCCACGCACCCGCGACCGTCGCGAACAGGGCGAAGGCACGATGGTGGTCGGAGGGGTCCTATGAGCGAATCGGCAGTCCGCGCGCCGCGCCTGCGCACGGTCTCATCCGCTGAGCGCGTACCACCGCACAATCTCGAGGCCGAGCAGTCGCTGCTGGGATCCATGTTCCTTTCGCCCGACGCGGTCGAGGTGGGTTTCAGCATCGTGAAGGCCGTCGACTTCTACCGGCCCGCCCACGCGCGCATCTTCTCGGCGATGGAGTACCTCTTCGAGCGTGGTGTCCCCGTCGACCACGTGAGCGTTGCCGACCGACTCGAGGCGGTCGGGGACCTGGAACCGGCTGGCGGAAAGCCCTACCTGCTCGACATCACGCAGGTGGTTCCGACGGCCGCGAATGCATCGCGCTACGCGCAGATCGTGAAGCGCACCTCCATGCTTCGGCAGCTCATCACGGCCGCGACGCAGATCGTCACCATCGGGTTCGAAGCACCCGACGACATCGACGAAGTCATCGAAGACGCGGAACGCCTCATCTACGATGTCACGAGCAAACGGGTCGAGAGCAACTTCAAACGCATCGACGACCTGCTCCAGATCGGATTCCATCAGCTCGAGGAGCTGTTCGAGCGAAAGGAGCACGTGACCGGCGTCCCCACCGGTTTCAGGGACTTGGACAAGTTGCTGGCGGGGCTCCACGCGGGAGATCTGTGCATCCTTGCCGCTCGACCGAGCGTCGGCAAGACGGCGCTCGCGCTGAACATGTCGATCAATGCCGCCAAACGCGGCGCGTCGGTGGCGCTGTTCAGCCTCGAGATGTCGGCCGAACAGCTCGTGCAGCGCGTACTCTGCGCCGAGGCTCGCATCAACCTCCAGGACGTGCGGACGGGCTATGTGAAGGAGCAAGA
>JAOUET010000258.1 GCA_029858605.1 Coriobacteriia bacterium
ACGTACTTGATCGGCGCGACGCCAAGGCGAGCCGACACGTCCGGCTGGCTGCGCCCAGAGATGACCGCGCACGGATAGAGGCTGCAGACCTTGGCGAAAAGCTCGCTCGTCCGTGCCCGCATTTGCGCGTCCTCTCGATTCGCAACGATCGGCGCCAGGGTGCCATCGAAGTCGAAGGCGACGAGCACGCGCGACCAAGCGAGCTGAGCGAGCACCTCGCCACTCTCGCGGGACAGCAGAGGCTTCATACCGCCTCGGTGCGCGTCAACGCTCCCGCGGCTCCCAGGCGGCCCGACATTCGCTCCTTGCGCCTCAGCTCTGCGGCATCGACCAGCATCCGTCCTGCCCAGCGATAGACGTTGAACTCCGACACCAGACGCCTCATCGATCGCATGCGTTCTCTCTGCTCCTCCACCGGCATCCGCAACGCCGCCGCGAGTGCGTCACTCGCCTGGCGCAGGTCGTACGGGTTGACGATCAACGCCTCGGTCAGGTCGCGCGCCGCGCCCGTAAACTGACTGAGCACGAGTACCCCGCGCTCGTCGTCCCGCGCTGCGACGAACTCCTTCGCGACCAGATTCATCCCGTCGTGCAGGCTGCTGACGTAGCAGAGCTCCGCGGCTCGGTAGTACCGAAACACCGCGGTCGGCTCGTGATGGGACCGCAAGAGAACGATGGGCCGGTAGCTTCCTGACGACCATTTGGCGTTGATCTCCGCAGCCACGGCCTCCACGCGTTCGTTGAGATCTCGATACCGTGGGATCTTGGTTCGGCTCGGCGCCGCGAGCTGGATGAACGTGAACTTGCCGCGGAACTCCGGGTGCCGTGCAAGCAGTTGGTCCACCGCCGCCAGGCGTTCCTCGATCCCTTTGGTGTAGTCGAGGCGGTCGATGCCGACACCGATGAGCGCATCCTCGGCAAGCCCGAGTTCCTTGCGGACCATCACACGCGACTCGGCAACCGAAGGCACCTTGTCGAGCCAGTGCACCGGCCACTCGATCGAGATGGGGTACGGGCGCACGACTGTCCGCCGCGGACCTTGGATCACCGCGTTCGACTCGCGATCAATCCGGCTCTCCATGAAGGCGTCGACGGAGTCGATGAAGTTGTTGCAGTGCTGCTGGGTGTGAAAGCCGAGGATGCTCGATCCGAGAAGCCCGGAGATGAGCTCGTCCCGCCAGGGACAGATGCCGATGCGCTCGGCGTTGGGCCAGGGGATGTGCCAGAAGGTGATGATCGTCGCCCGCGGCAGTCGCTCTCGGATCATCTTCGGAGCCAGGGCGAAGTGGTAGTCCTGCACGAGCACAATCGGATCGTCGGAGTCGACTTCCTCGCAGACCGCGTCGGCGAACTTGCGGTTCACGGTGACGTAGTGCTCGTAGTCCTCGGCGCGAAAGATCGGGCGAGCATGAGCGACGTGGCAGAGCGGCCAGAGTCCCTCGTTGGCGAAGCCGTAGTAGTACCCGTTCTCTTCGTCCTCCTTGAGCCACACGCGACGAACCGAATAGGACTCCTCGCCAGGAGGCACGAGCACTCGATCGTGCTTGTCGACGGTGTCTCGGTCTGCGCTGCCGCTGCCGTGGGCAACCCACACGCCGGAGCAGGCGCGCATGACGGGTTCGAGGGCAGTCACGAGGCCGCTCGCCGGATGCAGCACCTTGACGCCGTCTGCGGTCCTCTCATGGATGTAAGGCTCCCGGTTCGCGAGGATGACCACCCGCTCTCCCTGGAGGTACTGCGTCAAGGTGGATCGAAGACGCTCAGGGCTCCAGAGTCCGCCGCGGGCCTCTCGCTCCCGCTCGCTCGCCAGACGCTCAGCAAGTGTTCTGACATCTCGGACGAGCGGCTGGAACTCCGTCGTCGCATCTCCCGTCAAGGCCCGTCGCAGCTCGAGCGTCCAGCCCTTCCACGCGAGCCGCGCGGCAATGAGCGTGACGAGCGAGGCCCCAAGGGACAGGACGAAGAACGCGATGATCAGGATGTTCCGAGTCGTTTCTTCACGTCGGTTCAAGTAGCTGAGATCGTGCACGAGCACGACGGCACCTCGCGGCTGCGCGGCTTCACCGATGAGCGTGACGCTCAGGTGCACGCGGCCCGAGGGCAACTCCGGCGTCATGGACCACGACAGCGCGTCATTCGGCGCCTCGCTGCGCATGCGCTCGAGCACGGAACGACAGGAGAACTCGGCGGGGTAGGAGTCCGTCGCGGCGAGCTGTTCACCACGAAGGGAGCAAGCCGCCGCGCCCATGATGCGCTCGTCCCGGGTGATGTCGGCGAGCGTCTCG
>JAOUET010000257.1 GCA_029858605.1 Coriobacteriia bacterium
CAGTACCACGCTTCGGGCATGTCCAGATCGCCACGGCCCTTGGGCGAAGGCGTGAGATACAGCCTGGGACCGCAGATGAAGCAGGCATCGGGTTGCGCGTGGAATCGGCGATCGGACGGATCCGAGTACTCCCGCGCGCACTCCGGACACATCGGGAAGTCGCGCATCGTAGTCATTGGCCGGTCGTAGGGCACGTCCTCGATGATGGTGAACCGGGGACCGCAGTTCGTGCAGTTGATGAACGGATAGGCATGCCGTCTGTCGCCGACGTCGACCAACTCCGCAGCGCACTGGGGGCATGTCGCGATGTCCGGCGACACCAGTGTCATCGCCCCGGCCACGGCTTCGGACTCGCGGATCTCGAAGCCCTCCAGCACCTTGGGCTCCACCTCTTCGGCGACCAGTGACTCGATATGCGACATGGGGGGAGCTTGCTCGCGCAACGCTGCGGGGAAAGAGTCGACGGTCTCAGGATCGCCCTGCACCAGGCAGAACACCCCGTCCGAAGAGTTGAGCACCCAGCCGTCGAGGTTCATGGACCTCGCGAGGGTGTAGACGAACGGTCGGAACCCGACACCCTGGACGGTGCCCTGGATATGGAGAGAGAGGGCCTTCATGTGAGAGCGCCGCTACTTCGCGGTCGGAGTGCGGCGACCCCGCGCGCCGTCGGCCACGAACCGGTTGTTCATGAGAACGAACAGCTTGTAGGACTGGTCGAGCAGATCCATGGCTTCGGCCGCCATGCCGTCGTCGAGGGTCTCTTGAGGCCCCTTGAAGGGCGAGTCGTGGATGAAGGCATTGCGGGCTTGCCTGATCTGACGCCAGCGGCGGGGGAACTCGCGAAAGCCCATCTCAGCCGCGGCTTCCTCGAACTCCTCGCCGGTCAGGTGCGGGAAGAGGCGCCCTATCCTGCCGCCGATCGCGCGTTGTCCATCAAGGACGATCTCGCGCACCTTGACGTCCGCCCCACGTGCCACGAGGATTCGGTCGATGATGTCCTCGAGCGTAGCCTCGAGGAACGTCTCGGCAAGGATAACGACGATCTCGGACTCGCCGAGTTTGTGGTAGTGCCGGATACGACTGTCGAGACGGCGGATGCGATCGGGCGGGAACACTCGTCGAACACCGTCCGTCGCGCTGCAGTGGGGACAGGGAATCTCGCCGGAACCGAATCGCGCGTCCGCGGAAAGGAAGCCACAGTCGGGACACTCGTAGTAGGTGGGGGCTTCGGAGGGGTCGCTGCTGGCGTGCAGCGTGCCCTTGATCTGACGGGTCTTCTTCACGTGTTGATTGTACCAGCGAAGACGTCGCTGTCTCCCGTGAGGCCGTCAAGCGACGGAGGCAACTCGAGCCCATGCTTCTCCAAGAGGGCTTCGTCCCTCATGATCCGGTCCGCCTCTCCGTCCGCCACAACGCGCCCGCAGTCCAGCACGATCGCCCGCTCGCACAGGCGCCACGCCAACTCCATGTCGTGCGTGGCGACGAGCATCGTTGCGTCGAGCGAGCCGAGCAAGGTCAGCATCTCCTGCTTGGAGCGGGGATCCAGGTTGCTGGTGGGCTCGTCCAGCACCATGATGTCCGGGCGCATAGCCAGGATGGTCGCCAGTGCCGCACGCTTGCGCTGGCCGAAGGAGAGGTGATGTCCCGGCTTGCTCGCGAGGTCGGCGAGATCCACCGAGTGAAGCGCGGAGTGCACGCGATCGTCGGATTCTTGGCGCGCAAGGCCCATGTTGAGAGGGCCGAAGGCCACGTCGTCGTAGACCGTCGTCATGAAGAGCTGGTCGTCCGGGTCCTGGAACACGAGTCCCACTCGTGCGCGCACGTTTCTGACAGTGTCGTCGGTCACCTCCAGGCCGGAAACGCGCACGCTGCCCGTTGTCGCGCGCAGTATCCCGTTGATGTGCAGCATCAACGTCGACTTCCCGGCACCGTTGGGACCGAGAAGCGCGACGCGCTCGCCACGTCCAACGACCAGGTCGACGTCGTCCAGAGCGCGAGTGCCGTCAGGGTACTCGTAGGTCACGCCCGCGAGCTCGAGAACGTTCGGTGCCGCATTCGTGTCCGTCGGGTGGCGGGACTCAGTCGTGTGTATCTTCGGCATGTCGTCACCTTGCCTGTCTAGTAGAGGACGATCGCGGCCGAAGAAAGGATCACGAGCCCGATGACGAGAGCGTCCGGCAGACCCAGCGCCAACGGCTCCGGGCTCGGGAGCGTTCCCGTGAACCCCCGAGACAGCATCGCGGCGTACACGCGTTCTCCGCGCTCGTAGGAGCGGATGAACAAGT
>JAOUET010000259.1 GCA_029858605.1 Coriobacteriia bacterium
TCCGTGGCCACGATGCGCAACTTCTCCTGGATCTCCTTGCGCGCAGCCTCGAGGCACGGTTCTGCACCGAACAGACCCAGCCTCAAGGGCAGAACAGAGAAGTCCACGCCCATGCTCTCGGCCACCTCACCCATGTAGAGTGCATAGGACGGAGTGGAGACCAGCACGGTCGTGCCGAAGTCCTGCATCATCATGATGTGGCGCTCCGTGTTTCCCGCGCTCGCCGGTATGACGGTAGCGCCCACGCGCTCGAGCCCGTAGTGCATACCGAACCCACCTGTGAACATCCCGTAGCCGAATGCCATCTGCGCAAGATCGGTGTGCACGACGCCGGCCGCCGACGCCACGCGGGCGGTGAGTTCGGTCCACGTGGCGATGTCGCCACGCGTGTACCCGACCACGATGGGCTTCCCGGTCGTGCCCGACGAGGAGTGTATGCGGACGACGTCGTCGAGAGGAACGGCGAACAAGCCGAAGGGGTACGTGTCGCGCAGGGCCGTCTTGTCCGTCAAGGGAAGCTTGCGCAGGTCCTCGAGCGACTTGACGTCTCTCGGACGCGCGCCGCGCTCGTCCATGACGCGCTTGTAGTACGGAACGTTGTCGTAGACCCAGGCTACGGTTGCCTGCAGACGGCGAAGCTGCAGCTCCCCAAGCTTGTCTCTCGACATCGTCTCGTACTCGGGATTCCAGATAGGCATCGTCTCGACTCCCCTTCGTACTCAGGTCCGCGCGTTCTCGGTCTCGGCGCTTTTCCACGCGCCCAAGTAGATAAGCCGGACATCGTCATTGGCGAGCAGCTCCTCTGCAGTGCCCTCGAGAGCTACTCGACCAGTGCGAAGCACGTAGCCGCGATCCGCGTGTCTGAGCGCGACGCTCGCATCCTGCTCCACCAGCAGGATCGTCACGCCGCGCGACTGAAGGCGAGCCAGCACGCCGAAGATCTCGGTGATGACTTTCGGCGCGAGACCGAGCGAGGGTTCGTCGAGCAACAGCAGGCGAGGTCGCGACATGAGAGCCCGCGCCATGGCGAGCATCTGCTGCTCGCCTCCGGACAACGTCGCAGCGGGCTGCTCCGACCTCTCAGCCAGCACCGGGAACAGGTCGTGTACGACATCCAGGTCCTCCTCGAGTTGAGACCCATACGACCTAGAACGTCTGAGGGCGTACGCTCCCAGCTCGAGATTCTCGCGTACGGTCATAGGCCCAAAGAGACGTCTTCCCTCGGGCACCATGGCAAGCCCAGCCCCAACGGCCTTCTCGGGCGCGATGCCCGTGATGTCCCGTCCGTCGAACTCGATCGATCCGGATGTGGGCTTGAGAAGCCCGGAGATGGTCTTCAGCAGCGTCGACTTTCCCGCTCCGTTGGAGCCTATGAGCGTGACGACCTCGCCTTGACGCACCTCCAGGGAAACCTGCTCCAGGACGCCGACGTGTCCGTAGCCGGCGTCGATCGCGTCAACACGTAGCATGACCTTCGGCTCAGGCATTCGTCGGCTCTCCCAGATAGGCCTCGATGACGGCGGGGTCCTTCTGGATCAGCCGAGGAGGACCTTCGGCGATCTTGCGACCTTCGTTCAAGACCACGATCTCGTCGCTGATCTCCATCACGAGACCCATGTCGTGTTCGACGACGACGAGGGTCACCCCGTCATCTCTGATTCGGAACAACGCCTCGGCGAGTGCCTGCGTCTCAGCCGTGTTCAGACCTGCGGCGGGCTCGTCGAGCAGCATCAGCCGCGGACCTGTCGCAAGCGCGCGGGCTATCTCCAGCAGGCGCCGCAAACCGTGAGGCAAGTCCGCCGCAGGTGTCTCGGCGTGTTGTTGGAGTTGCACCAACCGCAACAGTCTGTGCGCCTCTTCCTTGAGCCGACGCTCTTCTATCAGCGTCCAAGGCAGATGCAGCGCCGCCGACAGCGACCCGGCTCGCCCACGCGTGTGTAGACCGACGAGCACGTTCTCGAGAGCGGTCATCTCTTCGAAGAGTTGTGTGTTCTGGAAAGTGCGGGCGATTCCTCGGCGAACCACCCGGTGAGGACGCTCGCCAAGCAACTCCTTGCCGTCGAAGAACACCACGCCCGAATCAGAACGCTCATATGCGGTCAGAACGTTGAACAGCGTGCTCTTCCCCGCCCCGTTCGGTCCGATCAGCGCCTTGATCTCACCCTCGTGCACGTCGAACGAGACCGAATCGACGGCGGTCAATCCGCCGAAACGCTTGGTGACATCCCTGACGGAAAGGAGGCTCATGCTGCACTCCTCCGAAGCTTCTCGCTCCGAGCGGCA
>JAOUET010000061.1 GCA_029858605.1 Coriobacteriia bacterium
CTCTTGTGATGCTATTCGTCCCGACGCTCGCGTCGAGGATTGCCGAAGAGGTTAGCACCGCAGGTGATGCGGGTCAATTATCACCGACCAGATGTGACCTGTCCGCTATCTCTTCGCGGCCCGCGCATCCCCGAGCCGTCTTGTCTCCTCTGCCACATCCGGCATCTCCCCCACCCCGAGCAGCGCAGACACGACGCGCACGCCACCGTGCAGTGCGCCCAGCGCGACCGCCTCGTCGTCGTACTCCAGCAAGACGTGGAACACCCCGCTGCCGTCCCGCGCAAAGTCCCACCGGGTACGACCCGCCAGCGTCCGCGGTGAGCCCGCCAACACCGCAAGCTCCAGCGCGACGTGCTCGAGAAGGTGGGGGACTTCTGTATCCGCAAGTTCGGCGGCGATCCCGTGGGCGCTACCGCAGTCGCATCGGTGACGCACCAGACCAGGCAGAACGCGCAGGGCCTCTTCGGCAAGTCCGGGAACGGCGGATGTACGGAACCAGCGTGGATCGGTCACGCGAACAGAGGCGTCGAGCTCACCGTCGAGCACCGTCACCCGCTCGATCACGACCGGGGCCGCGGCCCCGTCACTGGTCGACGCAGCAGCCACGCGCTGAACGCGACCCGAGCCAGTAGGCGACTGAGATCGCGGCCACTACTGCGATCGCTCCGACGATCACGGCCTTCGTCGCCTGCTCCTGGGCGAGTCGGCGCACGTTCTCCTGGGCCAGATCGCGGACCTCTTCGGCATGGTGACGGATGTCAGCGACTGTAAGACGAGTGTCCGGCGTCATCGTTCCATGCTCCTCATCTTCAGAGCGGTGAAGATCGCAGCCCCCAGTACCAGTGCGCCACCCACTGCGAACAGGGCTCCGGGCCAGGTGAGCCACTCAGAGAGCAGAATGAGTGCTCCCACGGCGATGAAGCCGATGCCGAGGACCGCTACGCTTGCTGCTGCCCATGCCCAGAACAGCGTGAAGCCGAGTTTCTGGAGCGGGAACACGATCTTGTCGCGAACCGCCGCCTCTGCCTCCTGGCGGAGCCAGTCGACGATGGTCTGGAGCAGGTCCGCGATCGCTTCGATCACGCCACGCTCGTCGCGAGGCGTTTTGGCGTCGCCGCCCTCAGGCATCCCTACACCTCCCGCAGGGTCTCGGCGACGAATCCGTCCGCTCGCCGCCGCTTTCGTTACGAAGATACCCCAAAAGGGAGAGGCGCCCGTCTCGTTGAGACCGACGCCCCGTAGTCGCAGCATACTGGCCGTGCCAGTTCTCGACCCTTCGGCACTACCTGCCAAGGATACGGTACTTGACCGTTCCGACACCCGAGAAACCGAGCGCCTTGGCCGTACCGGGCCCGAGATCGAACAGGCGACCCCCCACGTGCGGCCCGCGATCCATGACGACCGCGGTGCAACTGCGCCCGCCGTAGGAGAACTGCACGCGCGTGCCGAAAGCGAGCGACCTGTGCGCCACGACCATGCTGTCGGGTCGCAGCGTCCCGCCGCCGGCCATCGTGTGACCGTAGAAGCCCGGCCCATACCAGGACACGGTGGCGCTCTTCCAGCCTGAGCCCGACGATGTCGCGCGACTCGAGCTGCTGCCCGACGACGCTCGCTTGCCGACGCTCGCCTGGCTTCTGGTCGGCTTGGCCCTCTTGGGCACCGGAACGTCTTTGCGCTTCGCCACCTTCAGAAGGGCAGCCGGTTTCTCGACGCTGTCGGCGCCCGGTATCTTGTCTTCTGCCGAAACAGGCCCGCCGACCGGTCCCGCCTTGAGGGCACCGATGCCGATCGTTCCTTGCGGTACGACGCTGGGTGAGGCCGAGGCGACTCTCGCGCCTCCGCCGAGGGCCGTGCCTGCGGCGGCAGTCACGACCATGACGGCAATCGTGACGACGCCGAGTAGTGCGGCACTCTTCATTCGTTCGAAACTCAACTGTACCTCCGTGTCGGGGGACATTTCAGACGACAGACGTGAGGCACAAGAAGACCTAGGACTCAGTGGTGATGGTGCTGTAGGTCAGCTGCCTCGCACCCGGCGAAACGTACTGGCTTGGTCGCCGTCGTCTCGAGCCGCGAATAGCACGAGTATGCTGTTCGGCTCCGGACCTTGTCGCGTACTTGTCGGTCACTCGCGCCCTTGCGGACGAGGTTTGGCCGATCCGATCGGCTTTCACTTCACTCCCCGGATGCCGGTCCGTGCGGCCGCTCCGATCGTCTCCCGGCCGCGACATCCAAGGGTGCCTTCAAAACACCAAGGGCGGAGTATAGCAGAATGCATGCCGAAGAGCACGCGCAGAAGCGGTCTGCGAGCACGTTGCGAGCCTTCTAGCTGCGGTTATGTCGCAACACGAAGGCCCATCGATGCGTGCTAGGGCGTCGGTGTGGCCTCCACGGACCCGTCGCCGGCAAGCTCGTCTAGCACGGCGCCCAACTCCTGGATCAAGCTGCCGTATGCGGCCCAGTCTCCCGCCTTCTGTGCCTCCAGCGCCTGACGATAGAGCTCCTGCGCCTGTTCGGCAGAGACTTCGGCCCCGTCGCTCGGCGGGGTCCCTGCATCCGTCGGAGCTTCTTCGCCGAACACGGCGAGGAGTGCCGCCTCCAAGTCCGGCGCCATCTCGACCTTGTCGGCGTACACGACGATCACGCGGGTCAACTCGGGAATCGCTGCCTGCTCGGCCTGCAGGTAGAGCGGTTGGATATACACGATCGACTCCTCGAGCGGAATCACGAGCATGTTGCCGAAGAGCACCTGACTACCACGCTGGCTCCACAAGGAGATCTGCGGCGAGATCACCTCGTCCTGATTCACTCGTGCACTCACCTGTTCGGGGCCGAGGATCACACGCTGCTTCGGGAAGCGGTAGACGACACGCTTGCCGTACTCGTTCGGATCCGACTTCGCGGCCATCCAGCCGATCATGTTGTCGCGGTTCCTCGGCGTGAACGGCATGATCATCTGGAAGTCCTCGGTCTGCTCACCTGGGAGCCGCATGAGAACGTAGAACGCGCTCATTGGAGACGGCCCGCGCTCGCCGGGAATCTCCCACGAGTCCTCCTTGTTGTAGAACACCCTCGGGTCGGTCATGTGATAGGTCCGGTACACGCCCGCCTGAGTCATGAACAGACCTTCCGGATACCGGAAATGCTCGCGTACTTCTGTTGGCACCTCGGAGCCGTCGTGCACCAAATCGGGGAATATGCTCCTCCACGCCTGCAAGATGGGATCGGTCTCGTCCACAGCGTAGAACGTGGTCGTGCCGTCGTACGCATCCACGGTTACCTTCACCGAGTTGCGAACGTAGCTGATTCCTCCGGATGGCTCAGAGTACGGATATCTGTCCGACCACGTGTAGCCGTCGAGAACCCACATCACTCGACCGTTGACGACTATCGGGTAGGGATCGGCATCGAGTTCCAGCCACGGAGCGAGCTTGCCCACTCGCGTCCGTATGTCACGATCGAAGAGCACGCGGCTTTCCCCATCGATGAGCGGGCTCAAGAGGATCTGAGATGATCCGAACCTCAAGGCAAACGCCATCCTGCCCAGAAGGTTGCTGACCTTCACGCCCGCCGCACCCTCGTATAGAGTCTCGGCGTTCTCTTGGTCCGCCTCGCCGACAGGGTAGTCGAACTCCGGCTGCTCGGTATTGACGATCACGTAGTCGACTGTCTCCTCGCCAAAGTAGATCGCCGGTTGATCGAGCTTGAGTTCGGGACTGTCGCCCAAGGGCGGTATGTCGCGCAGGACGAAGTCGGGGTATCCTCGGCGGTCCGACGCGTTCACGGGACTCATCACGACACCGTAGCCGTGCGTGTATACGAGGTGCCGGTTGAGCCATGTCTGCGCAGTCTCCGCGAGGAGGTCGCCGTTCATCTCTCGCGCCGAGACGAGCACCTGCTGAAGCTCACCATCCAGCTTGTAGCGATCGACATCGACATCGTAGAAATCGTAGTAGGGCCTGATTACCTGCAGTTGCCGATAGGACTGCGGAACGATGTCCGGGTCCCACAGGCGGACGTTCTGCAGCGTGTCACGATTGGCAATCACATCATCGACGCTCAGCGTCTCGGCTGCCGGGAACTGTCGCGTCTCGACCTCGTCGAGAGCGAAACCGCGTCTGGTCGCCGAGATGTTGCGTTCGATATAGGGCGCCTCGGCGGCAATCTCGTTGGGCGCGACGCGAAACTGCTGCACGGCAGCCGGGTAGAGTGTTCCCACGATGAACGATGCGCCCACCCACACTCCAAGGGCGACGAGGGGCGGGCCCCAACCCTTCGCGCGGATGTTGTAGAGCAGGATCGCTGCCGAGATCGCCGCGATCGCGATCAGAATCCTCAAGGCCGGCAGCTGTGCGTTTACGTCCGTGTATGACGCACCTGTCACTTGGCCACGAGGCGAGAAGTTCAACTCGTAGACGTCCAGGTAGTAGTCGAAAGCCTTCGACGCGACGATCAGGCCCAGGAGCACCGACAGATGCGCCTTCACGTGCGGTGCAAACCCCTTCAGGCGTGCCCACGGCTGGATGGAGCCGTCGAGAACGTGCACGACCGCCGTGATCACCGTCGCAAACACCAGCATGCCGAGAACCCAGTCGGCGACTATGCGAAGCGCCGGAAGGGTGAAGACGTAGAATCCGATGTCTCGCCCGAACTGCGGGTCCGTCTCGCCGAAGGAGACTCCCGCCAGGGCAAGGCGCATCTCGGCCCAGTACGACGACATGCTCACGCCCGCCACGAACGCGACGAAGAGAGAAACGCCGAGCACGACCTTGTCGAGGACGCTCGAGAAGCGCGTGCGAAGAGTCACGACGATCTCGGCGATCTGCGGCGGGATGTTGCCGACCGAAGTCAGCACTGCTCGCGGAGCCATGCTGCGAGCGATTCGCATGTTCGAGTAGAGCAGCAGGAAGGCGACGACTGCGAACGCCAGTCCGACCACGATCCTGCTCGCAAGCATCGTCACGAACACGTCTCTCTGGCCGAGATCGATGAACCACATGTAGTCGGTAGCGAAACGCGCCAGCCAGCCGGCCAGCAGGAAGACGATGAACAGAGCGATGATCGCGATGATGGCTATACGCTGGGGTGCTCGATCCTGTGGTGTCATTCGGTGGCCTCCGTGTGCGATCGCTACGGTTCCCTCGGGCGCACCTACATATACTCGTCGACGTCCACGTTGAGCAGGACGGGGTCGAGCGAGCGCCCGATGGACAGCTCGACGTCCTCGGACAGGTCTATGTCTCGCGACTCTATCATTGTGCCCTCCGAGTCGGCGATTACACGCACGACCGGGCGAAGCATGTCTTTCCCGCTCGGGCGGACAACGATCGCCGTGGATCCGTCCGACAGGCGCACGACCGACCTCGGCGGGTACACGCCGAGCATGCTCACGAACATCCTCACGAGGGTCGCGTCGACCGCCGCGCCAGCACCCTGCACGAGAAGCCCCATCGCCTCGTCCTGCACGCGAGCCGCGCTGTAGGAGCGACGGGACGTCATCGCGTCGTATGCGTCGGCAATGGCGACGATGCGGGACGAGAGGTGCTGAAGGCGTCGCGGTGTCCGAACTGGGTAGCCGCTGCCGTCGTAGCGCATGTGGTGCTCGAGGATGATGACGATTGCCGAACGGTCCAAACCCGGTATCGCTGCCGCTTGTTCGGCCCCGCGCACCGGATGCTGTCTCACGAGCGCCCACTCTTCGGCGTTCAGGGCCCCGGGCTTGTTGAGAATCGAGAGATCCACGGTCATCTTGCCGATGTCGTGGAGCAAGCCTCCGGTGCCCAGAGACGACATGAAACGGTAGTCGCTGCTGACCATCGACCCTAGAGCGAGTCCTAGGATCGCCACGTTCGCGCTGTGGTAGAACGTGTACTCGTCGTAGTTCTTAAGACCCGCGAGCTCCAGCATCGCATAGCGGTTGGCCAGCACGTTGTCCACCAGGCTGCGAACGACACCCTTGACGCGATTCGAGCTCACCACCCTGTTGCGCCGGATAAGTGCGTCGATCTCGCGTACGAGCTCGAGAGCGCCGGTATAGGACTCGCGTGCGGCTTCCTCATCCTCGGCTCCTACCTCGGGTCGTTCGTACACGCGCACGGTGCCGATCTCCACATGCGGGATGTTCGCCTCGGTAGCCATCCGCTGGAGCCCACCGTTTTGTTCCACTTCAAAGGAGTCCGCGGCGAGCAGTGCGATCGCGCGCGCTAGCTCATCGAAGGTGAGCCCTTGTCGAAACACGAGGCTTCCCGCACCGATGCTCGTGAGCTCCCGGATGAGCTGATCGAACAGGATGCTGTCCTCTGGAAGCAACTGCTCGCCGAGAAGCAGTTCGCCCTCGAAGAACGCGAGTTCGACGTCGACGCCCTCATCGTGGTATCGGTCGATGACCTCCTTCAGCGCGCGCACGCCGTCGCTGGTGGCAGGGTGGTCGATCGGATAGAAGCGTGCCGTCCTGCGCCCCGAGTAGAGACGTGTGAGCAGGTCTCGAGCACGCTGCACCTGCCGCGCGGAGTACAGCATGCCGATGCGGGCAGTCGTCTCATCGAGGATCTCGCCTGCCTCGACCGAGCCGCCGAGAGTCTCGGACGCCGGCTCTCTGGGCTCGGCGGGGTACTCATCGGGTGTGACGTCGCGCGGTTCGTCACTCATGCTTCTGCCCCTCCTCGCCCGTCCTGGAGGCGGTCTTGATCGTGGTGATGGCCATCTCGGCGGCGGACTTCAGCTCCTTGGTCCGGCTCGACCCGATGATGCTGCGTCGTCCTGCGAGAGATTCCAGCAGCGGCAGTGAGTCGCGCGCGCCCATTCGGCCCAGCGCCTCGATTGCCTCCACGCGAGGGCCGTTCTCGCGGTTGCCGCGACCCTCGCCGGCGGCCACGCGCTGCAGAGCGTCCACCGCACCACGCAGCTGGGTGGCTCCAAGGAAGCGCGCGGCGAGCTGGACGTTTTGCGCGTCAGAATCATCCAGTGCCGCAATCAGCATCTTGTTGGCAAGGCTGTCCGGCACGCCGGACAATGCCCTGATCGTCTCGCGCCGGACTCGATCGTCGGAATGCCGCAGTGTACGCTCGAGGGCCGGCAGGATCTCCGGCCTCCGGGTTCTTCCCAGAATCGCGACGACGTTGCGCACCACATACCAGCGCGGGTCCGTTACACGCTGCGCCAGCTCATCGATGAAGCTCGGGGCCAGCTCGGAGATGAGATCGATGAGGGCCTTCCGCGCTGCCATGTCGGGTTCGTCGGCAAGCACTTCCAGAAGCGGGTCGATCGCCTGCGAGCCAAGCACCTCCAGTAGTCGCCGGCATGCGTCGTACTCCGGAGTACCCTGGCGATACATGCGCATCGCATTCGTGACTTCACGCATGGCATCGGCGTCTGCGAGCTTCCGGAGCACGCCGACGATCCGGTCGCGGCGCACGGCCTCCAAGTCCTGCTCGCGCGCGGCCGCCATCAGGCTCTCCGCCGCGTCCGACGCGACCTCGTACTCGCCCCGGTCGATGAGCACCTCGATCATGTCCTCGAGAAGCGCCATCATCGCGGTGAAAGCAGGCCCGCGCGTGTCGACGGCGACGAGAGTGACGAGAGAGCGCACTACGTCCCCGTCGGTGACTCCCCTGCGTGACTCTTCCTGGAGCCTGACTACTTCGGGGTCGTCCTTGAAGCGCGTGGCTACCGTCGTGGGTGCGAGATCCAGAAGCTTCAGGATGCCCTCCGAATCCTGCTCCTCGGTCGCCGCGCGTCCGCCCGGCGCGACGGTGAGCCGGCTCGGGGAAGCCTGCTCGAAGACCTCGGCGATGCTCTCCTCATCCATGCCCTGCGTGCGCATCGCGGCACCGGCCGCGTTGAACACCTCATCTCGTTCGGCAAGGCTGATCAGGGCAAGGTAGCGTATGGCACGTGCGAGTCCCTCGGCGTCCAACTCGCTCAGCGCGAACGACTCGACTAGGCTCTGGCAGGCTTCGTCGACATCGATCTGCCGAACAACCGCGGCGACAGCGTTGTCGCTTCTCGCGCCAGGCAACACGTGCTCGGCCAGTAGCTGGCGGCGCACGTTCGGTTCGAGATCCTCGAGGGCTTCGCGCAACGCCCGATAGAGAGAGCCCCGGCGTTCTTGCTTCTGCTGCGCGACAACGTGTGCCATCTCTTCGAGTCGCTCTGCAGCCGCCGCGATGCCGGAAGCGACAATGGTTGCCGACAGGAACGGGCCGACGGCCTTCGGATCCTCGATCACGCGAACGAGAAGGCGTTGCTCGCGTGGCTTGCTGCCGTACGCCTCCGCGAGAAGCCGATCGATACTGCTCGGCGCCGGTGGCCACGCTTCGCTCTCCGGGACTTCTGCCCCCTCGCCGGTTGAATCGACGATGCGTGCCGCAGTCTCCTTGACGGTCACGCAGTCGACGCCCAGATCCCACAAGCGCGCCTCAAACCCACCGACCTCGGCGACCTCGCTCGGAGAGTGTGCCAGCACGCCGAGGAAATGCAGTATGTCCTCGGCAGTCGCGCCGGTGTGGAACCGGACTTCAGCAAGGTTGCGGTTGTAGAGTTCCCGTGCGAAGGCGTCGAAGGCAGGCTGACCCTCGAACACCGGGTAGTCGCCGAAGTACAGGGCGCTCTTGGTGACGGCCAACCGCATGTCGGACCCGCCCCTCAGCACGCCGCGCAGCACGCCGACAGCTTCCTGGGCGTTCTCGCGTGGGATGCTGCTCGCGCGCGGGTAGAGGAGCACGGCCTTCAGCGTGACGACCAGCTGCTTGACGAACCTCTCGACAGGGATCGGAACGTGTGCCGACTCGGCCTGTCCGTTGGGCACGATACTCCTCCCTCTCGCCTGCTCGCCTCGTGTCCCCAGCCCTCTATTATACGGGCACTACCCCTCAACGCCCGTGCGCCGATGCTATCATTCGCCGCATGATCGCGGACGCACACCCACCCATCCTGCTCGCGTCGGCGTCACCGCGACGCCGACGCCTACTCGAGTGGCTCAGTGTGCCGTTCGCGACGACGAGCGTCGAGGTGGACGAGGAACTCGACTCGCCCCTCGCCTCGCATCCACCCTCCCTGGCCGCCCACCTCGCGGCAAGGAAGGCTCTCGCCGCCCGAAACCAGGGCGCCGGCGCGGCATCCTTGATTCTTTGTTTCGACACGATTGTGGTACTCGATTACCAGATTCTTGGAAAGCCGCGAGACGTCGACGAGGCCTGGTCCATGTTGAGAGCGCTCTCCGGTCGCACGCACGAAGTGGTGACCGGTGTCGCGATCCTGCCGCCCTCCGCCGAGGTGCCGCGCACGTTCTCGGTGACGACCAACGTTCGCATGAAGTCACTTGGCGACCTGGAGATCGAGTCGTGGATGGAACGTGGGGAGTTCATGACTTGCGCCGGCGCGTACAACATCGAGGGCCAGATCGCCGAAGTGA
>JAOUET010000260.1 GCA_029858605.1 Coriobacteriia bacterium
CGACTATCGCGACTATCCAGGGCGTTCGGTTCCCGCCGCCGCCCCCTCCCTCATGGGGCGCCTGGGTTGGCGCGGGCGGCTGAACTGGCATGGGCTCTGTCGGCTGAGCTGGTTGCTGTGCTGCGCCGCCTTCCGGCTGGTCGTCCATCGCTGTGACGCCTCCTCCGAGCGATTCATCTGTCACACGAGCGTAGCAGCGGCTGCTATTCTCTCAACACCCGCAGGTCGCCTTCGCGTTTCGTGACACCCTGGGCGTCGAAGTACTCCAGCAACGGGATCGTGTACTTCCTGGATACGCCGAGTGCGTCCCTCAGCTGGGCCGCGGTGGCACCGTCAGGATGCTCGCCGAGGAACGAGACCAGGGTTTCGCGCGCTTTCTGCATTGCTCCTGCCGAGAAGTGCAGCTCGCTTCCCAGCCGAACAACGGCGCGGTCGAGCGCCAGCTTCGTGAGCGCCTTGCGCGCCACGTCGACGTCCACACCCGCCTCCGCCGCGAGATCGGCGACACCGTTCGGGGCCAGCCCCTGCCGCTCGAGTAGCGGCAGCAGAGCGGCAGCGGCCTCCTGTTCCGAAGCGACCGCCGACACGGCGGCCTCGGGATGCCTCACCTCGCCGCGCTCGGTGAAGGCGCGACCCTCTTCGGCCATGTGTTGCAGAAGCGCCTCGAAGACCTTCGCAGTCAAGCGCTTGTCCACCCTGTCCCGAAGCGCTGCCGCTGCGATGCCGGTCGCCTTGGGCTGCGACGTGTGGAACGCGAGCAGTGCCTTCTCGGTTTCGGCGGAAAGGTCCGCAAGCGCCTCTTCGGCCACGAAGTGGGTCTCGGCGCCGACCTTGAGACGAGCGAGTGAGGCGCGATTGAGCTCGTCGGCGACTTGCGCCTTCGGCACGCCGATGGCAGCAGCAACCTGGGCCGACGTCATCGGTATCCCCCGCGACGCGAGCAGGCCTACGCTAGCCGACGAAAGATCGTGCGCCAGAAGCGCGTCGAGCAACTCGTGTTCGTGAGCCTTCAGGGTCGTGCGCCTTGGTGGCAGCACGTCCAGGACGACACCGCCGCCAACGGTGTACATGGGCGAATAGGACCTGATGATGAAGCGGTCGTCGTAGCGCGGCGCGAGCGACTCCTCGAGTCTCACCTGCGCCAAGCCGCTCTCCTTCGGCTCGAGCGCATCTGCCTCCATGAGCAGCACCCTGCCGAGGACCTCGCGCGTGCCGTGGTGCACGTGAACCCGCGTGCCCGTCTCGAAGGGCTTGTCCTCGCCGGGGAAACCAAGGTAGGTGAAGCGCACGTCGAAGCGGTCCGTGACCGTGAGGGAACTGGGGGCCGCGACGATGTCACCGCGTGCGATCTGGCTCTTCTCGAGCCCGGCGATGTTCAGCGCCACGCGCTGGCCGGCGTGCGCCTTCCCCACCTGCTCGCCGTGCACCTCGATATTCCGGATTCGGCCTTCGCGGTGCGACGGGTACAACTCCACGGCATCGTCTTTGGACGCCGAACCCGACCACATGGTCCCGGTCACGACCGTGCCTGCGCCGGCGATGGTGAACACCCGATCCACAGGCAGGCGCATCGGCAGAGAGGCCTGGCGCGACGGAGCTTCTTCGGCAACGGCGTCCAGCGCCTCGAGCAACTCGGAGAGACCTTCGCCGTTCTTGCTCGAGACGGGCACGACCTGTGCCCCCTCGATGCTCGTGCCGACCAGCAGCTGCTCGACCTCCTCGCGCACGAGCGCTAGCCAATCCTCGTCGACCAGGTCGACTTTCGTGACCGCAACGACTCCGCGCTCGATACCGAGAAGGTCGATGATCGCCAGGTGCTCTCTGGTCTGCGGCATGATGCCGTCGTCGGCCGCGACCACCAGCAGCACCACGTCTATCCCGGTCGCACCGGCCACCATCTGCCGAACGAACCGCTCGTGTCCCGGAACGTCGACGACTCCCATCGTCCTGCCGCTCGGCAACGCAAGCTGCGCGAAGCCGAGTTCGATGGTGATGCCGCGTTCCTTCTCCTCGACCAGACGGTCGGGATCCGTGCCCGTCAGGGCCTTGATCAGCGCGGACTTGCCGTGATCGATATGCCCGGCGGTCCCGAGGACGAGCGAGGGCATGAGCTAGTCCCCATCTCCGCACGCATCCGAGATGGCGCGCACGACGATGTCATCCTCGCCGTCTCGCAAGGTGCGCGGATCCACGAGCAGCGCGCCTTCCTTGATGCGTGCGACGACACATGGTTCCCCCAGGCGCAACCTGCGCTGCAGCTCGGCCTCG
>JAOUET010000261.1 GCA_029858605.1 Coriobacteriia bacterium
GTAGACCTTGAGCTTCTTGCCCATCTCGCGACCGAGCGTGGTCTTCGGCAGCATGCCCTTCACCGCGCGCTGTATGATGCGCTCGGGATGTCGCTCCAGAGTCCGCGAGATTGGAATCCCTTTGAGGCCTCCGGGATACCCGCTGTGGCGGTACTTGGCCTCTTTGACGAGCTTGTTTCCAGTCAGGCGCACCTTCTCCGCATTCACTACGACAACGAAGTCACCGGTGTCGACGTGAGGCGTGTACTGGGGCTTGTGCTTGCCCTTCAGTATCTGCGCCAATTGACTCGATAGACGGCCTAGCACCATGTCGGTGGCATCGACGAGCAGCCACTCGCGCTCGACTTCGCCCGGCTTGGCGTGGTAGGTCTTCACTGGTCCTCCATAACGTCCCTGCTCAAACGTGTTCGTTTCGAGTTCACGGGGCTCAAACGAACCCTTTGACTATAGCCATCGACCTTGGGTGCGTCAACCATTCACACGCATCCGGGCGTATCCATGCCGAAGAGTTCGTCGTCTTCGCCCAAGTTCGCTGGTTGCAGGCTAGAGCCAGACATCTTCCGGGTAGCTCACCCGCCACATCGTGAGACCGTGCGCCGGCGCCGTCTGACCTGCAGCCGCCCGATCGCGAGCGGCGAGTACTTCGGCCACCCACTCCCTCGACCGTCTGCCCGATCCGACCTCGGCCAAAGTCCCTGCTAGTACGCGCACCATCGAATGAAGGAATGCGTTGCCGACTATCTTGAGCACCAGGCATTCCTCTCCGGCTTCGACTGCTCTCTCGACTTGTACGCTCTTGACTGCGCGTACCGTGCTCTTCCCTTCGGCGGACTCCGCCACGCAGAACGACCGGAAGTCATGTTCCCCGATGAGAGCCCGGGACGCTTCGCTCATAGCCTCCACATCGAGTTTCCGCTTGTTCCACCAGGCGACTTCCCGAAGAAATAGCGGTGGTGTCGGCCCATCGACGATGCGGTAGCGGTACTCGCGCTCGATCGCGTCGAACCTGGCCGAGAAGCCTGGCCTGGCGAACCTGAGCTGCTTGGCGACTATCTCGGGGCCCGCAAGAGCGTTCAGGGATCGCAGGAGCTCTGCTGGCTCGGGTTCGTCCCCCGCGCTTTCGAAGCTCACGACCTGCCCGAGCGCGTGGACTCCCGTGTCCGTGCGTCCGGCACCGACAGTCTCGACGTCGCGACGCAGAACCGTTTGCAGGACCTCCTCGATGCGGCCCTGAACCGTGGTCTGATCGCGCTGCCTGGCAAACCCGGCGAATGGTGCACCGTCGTAGGCGAGCGTCAATGCGATGAACGGCCGATCCATGTGGCTCCCTCGACGCCGCCTACAGTACTACCGCGCCCGCTGCCATCAGCCCCGTGCCCACGATCATCACGAGCCAGTCGCGGCCGGTGAGCACGCTTTCCTTGAGGCGCGTGCGCCCCTCGCCCCCACGATAGCACCGCGATTCCATGGCGATCGCAAGCTCGTCCGCACGCCTGAACAGCCCCACAAAGAGGGGCACGAGCACCGGGACGTACGCGCGGGCGCGTTTGAGAAGACTGCCCTCGTTGAAGCGCGCTCCCCGAGCCGCCTGAGCCACGATGACCTTCTCGGCCTCTTCGGCAGTGGTGGGAATGAAACGCAACGCCACCGTGAGCATCATCGCGATATCGTCGACCGGCACGCGCAGGCGTCGCATCGGCGAGAAGAGCCGCTCGAGAGCGTCGGTCAGATCGACCGGCGATGTCGTGAGGGTCAGCAGTGATGTGCCCACGACGAGCAGCATGATGCGTGCGACGAAGAAGAGACCAGTGACCGCGCCATCAGGGTCCACACCGATGGGGCCGATTCTCACGAGCGTCACGGTCGCGGGATTCCAGCGCAGGGCGTGTGCGAGGAACGTGAAGGCGAGCAGGATCGAGACTGCGCGGAGACCCCGAAGCACCAGGCGCAAGGGTACGCGCGACACGGCGATCGCCCCGAAGGCGAACGCGGCCGCAAGCAACAGTCCCCTGAAGTCGCTCGACGTGAAGAGCAGAACCGTGTAAGAGACGACGAGGATCATCTTCGCGCGTGCTGCGCGGCGGTGGACCGGCGAGTCTATCGGCACGTACTGCCCGAATGGGACGGGGGGTCTCATATGGCATGCCCCCCAGCACGTGCGAGAGCTCTCGCCGCCGCCGCCGGGTCGAGGGTGAACCTTCCCACCTCGAAGCCCCGCGCACGAGCCTCGAGTTGCACGGCCAGCAGAT
>JAOUET010000262.1 GCA_029858605.1 Coriobacteriia bacterium
CGTTGCACCCCGGGAGGGACGCCCGAGTCTCACAGAATGCCACCGCCTCCCGTGGCAAGAGCGTTGCCCACCTTCAGGATGGCCCCATCCGTGACGCTGTTCACGCCGCCGAAGACGAAGCACTTCCCGCAGTCGACGGTCTGGAAGCGAAGGAACCAGAGTGTCGAGTCCGGCAGGGTGTCTTTGCGCATGACTAGGATGCAGCCACCGCGCAGGCCGATGAAGGCACCTCCGGTGAGCGCGTCAGGCAGCTTCGCGGCGATGCCGATGTTCGCAGGGAACACCAGGTCGGGCGTGTAGAGGTCCATGGCCTTGTCCATTATGACGACGGCGGTCTCGTAGCGATCGCGCCCCCACCATCGCTCGGACACCGCGGGTCCAGCGCCCAGCTCGAGCACGACCGCGTCGGAGACGGTGTTCGGCCCACCAGCCACCGTCCGGGCGGTCAGGCCCAAGTCAGTGAGCGCATTCTTGGTGGCTATCGGGATGCTGTCTTTGCGCACCAGAAGGATGGGGAATCCGTTCCGGGCGGCTATCGGTGAGAGCGCGAGCGCGTCGAAGAACTTGTCGGGATCCTCACCATTCGCGATCAGCGCGGTCATCCCCCCTCCTCCGCCACCCCACTCCTCGCCGGGACGCTCCGCTTGCATGCGGCGCGCGATCGATGCGGCAAGTGTGTAGCGGTCAGCGTATGGAGTGATGCGGTCGATGGAGACTCCTCCGACCTTCAACGCGATGTCGGCCAGCAGCGTGTCGGGCACGGACACCGGGCCCCCCACGACGTGGATCTCAAACGGTCCGTTGGCGGCTTTGATGCTCTTGAGCGCGTTCATGACGACGTCCGGCACCGAGTTCCCGCGCACGAGCAAGATCGGCGCCCCGTAGGCCCACACCAGGCCGGAGGCGGCCAGTGGGTCCGCGGCGGCGCGATCTTCACCGGAAGCGATGATGACGTGCGTCACTCTCGCCCAGCCGGGGAAGTTCTCGCGCGCGATCTCGACGGCAGTCTCGTAGCGATCTCGACCCCAGATCCGATACGGCGTCGCCGGCGTCCGTGGAGTGGGCCAGCTCGGGATTGCCGACAGGTGATAGGCGCCGGAGCCAAGAAACGAATGCACCCGCAGGTAGAACCACCCCTCCACCCCAGCGACGTAGTCGATGGATTCGTTGGAGGTGTCCCACACGCTCGACTCGGCGACCTTGAACGCGGTGTCGAATCCGGTTGCCCACGGCACGTACATGTAGAGGTCGAAGTCGTCCGCCGCGCTGGTCATCGTGATCTGGATGCGCTCACCGTTCTGCAGATACACCCGGAAGACATCGTTCTCGTCGGTCGGCTTGTTGAGCCAACCCCACGTGCTCGGCCCGAGAGGCTTGCCGGGGATCACGTCGTCGTACATTGACGCACCTGCCGAAGACGGAGCCACGAGCCACATCGCACACAGGCACACAGCCAGCAGAACGCGCACGCACTTCATGCCGATCGCCTCCCATACCCCTACACACTATGTGCCCGCTTGCCGCGGGTTCTCTACGCCAGAGGCGCCCCTACGGCAGCAGCAGCTTCTGGTCGATCGCCGCACGCACGCCTTCGGAAAGCGAGTTCTCTCCTCCGAAGATCAGACAGATGCGGATGTCGACATCGTGCGCTTCGAGGAAGGCCGCGGTCGGTGATGAGAGCGTCGTGCCGTCGGTGATGACTAGAACGCCACCTCGGTAGCCCACCGCACTGCCGCCGGTCAGCGCGTCGGGAAGCTTCGCTGCCACACCGACCCACTGGTAGGTGCAGAAGTACTCGCCGACCGCCTTCTGCGCGATGGTCGTCGCGGTCGAGTAGCGATTCTGTCCGTACCAGCGATCCTGTGCCGTCGCACCGACTGACTTGCGTACCGCCTCGGTCACCGTGTTCGGACCGCCGCCGACGATCACGCGGGGCGAACCGAACTCGGCGATGACTGCCGAAGTGGCCGGTGGCACCCTGTCAGCGCTCACCAGCAGCACCGGATAGCCCTGGGAAGCCGCGATCGGCGAGAGCGCCAGCGCGTCGAAGAACTTCGCCGGGTCGGCGCCGTTGGCCACCAGCACGACCGGCGGCGTTCCGTGAACCTGCTTGATGCGACGAGCGATCGCCGCCGCCAGGTCGTAGCGCCCGCCAGTGGCGAGGATGCGGTCGACGGTGACGGTGTTGCCGCTTGCCGACTGAGCCGCAGCCTTGATCTCGTTTACGCGCGCGTTCGGGACGGAC
>JAOUET010000263.1 GCA_029858605.1 Coriobacteriia bacterium
TTCAGCAGGTCCTTGGTCGCCGAGGCAGAGAAGGACGATCGTATCGTCGCCATAACCGCAGCCATGCCGGCGGGAACCGGTCTGGACCGCTTTGCCGAGATCTTCACGGAGCGCTTCTTCGATGTCGGTATCGCCGAGCAGCACGCCGTTGGGCTGGCTGCGGGTCTGGCTCTCGGCGGACGCCTCCCTGTCGTCGCCATCTACTCGACGTTCCTGCAACGCGCGTACGACCAGCTCATTATGGATATCTCGCTACAGAATCTGCATGTGGTGTTCTGCATGGACAGGGCGGGCTTGGTCGGAGAGGACGGCCCCACACATCACGGTGTGTTCGACCTGACATACTTGCGCTCGGTGCCGAACCTCATGGTCATGGCCCCGGCGGACGAGTCCGAGTTGTGCGACATGCTGCACACGGCGCTGGCAGCCGACAGTCCCGTGGCGATCCGCTACCCTCGCGGTCGCGGAGTCGGGATCGGTCTGCCGAAGGAACCGGTCATTCTCGAGGCAGGACGCGCCGAGTTGCGCCGAGAGGGTTCCGATGTTGCGTTCCTCGCCGTCGGGCGCATGGTCGGCGTCGCCGAGGAGGCGGCGGAGCTGCTAGCCGAAGACGACGTCTCTGCCACCGTTGTGAACATGCGTTGGGTGAAGCCCATCGATCTTCAGACGGTGTCGAGGATGGCCGCGAGCCATCGATTGCTCGTAACCGTTGAGGAGAACACCGGTATCGGCGGCATGGGTTCGGGAGTGCTCGAAGGACTGGCGGACCTTGGCATCGAAATGCCGGTGCTCAGGCTCGCGTTGCCCGACTGTTTCGTCACGCACGGAGCGATGGAGAAGCTTCTGGCGGAGGTCGGTCTCGACGTCGAGGCCGTCCGTGGGGCGGTCCTCGGCCGGCTGCTGGGTTTGGATGAAGGCGAGATTCCATCTTCCGTTGAGGAGCGCTCCCGTGGAGCGGCGCCGAGCCGACGTCGTTCTCGCTGAGCGCGGGCTTTTCCCGTCTCGCGAGAAGGCGCGTGCCGCCATACTCACAGGCGGTGTTCGCGTCGAGGGGCGGGTGCTCAGGAAGGCCGGCGAGCGGATCGACGAGGATGCGGCGGTCGAGATTCGCGAGGCCGAGACGTACGTATCTCGCGGGGGAGTCAAGCTCGCGCACGCCCTGGATGTGTTCGATATCGACGTGTCCGGCGTTCGTGCGGTCGACGTGGGTGCGTCGACGGGAGGCTTCACCGACTGTCTGCTGCAGCACGGCGCCGAACACGTTACAGCCGTCGATGTAGGCTACGGGCAGTTCGCATGGAAGCTACGCAACGATGACCGTGTGGCCGTTCGCGAGCGCACGAACATACGCAAGGTCGTCCCGACCGAGTTGGGAGCACCTTTCGACGTCGCGACCATCGATGTGTCCTTCATAAGCCTCGTGACCGTGCTGCCGAACGTTCTTGGCCTTCTTGCGGACGAGGGAGCTCTGCTCGCATTGGTGAAGCCGCAGTTTGAGGCTGGTAAGGGCCGTGTGGGAAAACGTGGCGTTGTTCGGGATCCCGCAACACACGTGGACGTGCTCGTTCGCGTGTGTGAGGCGCTTTGCGAGAACGGTCTCATCGTTCGGGGACTTGCGTGGTCGCCCATCAAGGGTCCGGAGGGTAACATTGAGTTTTGGGTGTGGGCTGCTCGCTCGGGTGACGCGACGCACACCACCCCCGAAGAGATAGTCCGCGATGCCCACGGCGAACTGGGAGTCTGACGTGCGGGTCTTGCTGGTTCCGAATCTGGCGAACGAGAGGGCGGTGGCTGCCGCCTCCGAGATCGCGGGGTGGCTCGTCGGCGAGGGTTTCGATACGGTGCTGGCCGACGAGGACGCCGTGGGGTGCGGCATGCCGGAGCTGGGCATCCCTGCTTCGGAGATCGGAGAGCCCGGCCTGGTGGTCTCACTGGGCGGGGACGGCACCATACTCAAGGCGGTTCACTTGTTGGGTCAGACGAGTGTGCCGATCCTTGGCGTCAACTACGGGCGGCGCGGGTTCATGACGGGAGCTTCGCCCGACTCGCTCCAGGACTCTGTCGCGACGGCCTTGGCGGGCGAAGGACGTGTCGAGCGGCGGGCGACACTCGAGGCCTCGGTCGTCATGGACGGTCGCGAGGTGGGTCGCTATCGGGCGCTCAACGAGGTCTTTGTCGGCCGAGGAGGAACGGGTCGGGTAATCGACGTCGAGCTCTCGGTGAGCGGAGTCGTCCTGATGCGCG
>JAOUET010000062.1 GCA_029858605.1 Coriobacteriia bacterium
AAGATACGGCGATTCCCCTCTTCGCACGCCCGAACTCCACAATAGTCGTAACTTTTGACTAGTCTCTACTTGACACTAGTTCGGGGCGGGACTATTGTGAACTCCACAGTACTGACTGGCCCCCGGACGCGGGTGGCGCACGAAGTCGCGAAGCGAGTGGAGAAACGATCCGCACCAGGGTCGGGAGAAGAGGGAACGATGCGAGTCTTGAGAAACGTATTCAGGAGGCGGCTGCGCGCCTTCCTCACCATCTTCGGCATCACCATCGGCGTTCTGGCGCTCGTGGTGATGGGTGCGATGGCGGAAAAGATGCAGCTACTGGTAGACGGCGGCACCGACTACTACGCCGACAAGGTCTCGGTCACGGCCGAGAGCGGCATGGGCGGGTTCGGCACCGATCCTTTGCCGATGTCGCTGATCGACGAGATCGAATCCGTCGACGGCGTCGCCCGTGCGTCTGGCAGCATCGGCATGATGCTGGACGAAGAGCCTTCCGCGGTGAGCATGGGCGTGCCCGCCAACATCCAGGGCACCGACTTTCGCGGCGAGGGCTACGACACCTACGGCGTCGACATCGCACAGGGTCGTCACCTGGAGCCTTCCGACATCGGCAAGGTGGTCGTCGGTGCGGACCTCATCGAGAAGCTCGACGCGTCCGTGGGTGGCACGGTTCAGATCCGCGGCGAGGAGTACGAGGTCGTCGGAATCATGGAGAAGACCCTTTCGGCACCGGACATGGCCGTCATGATGCCACTGGCCGAGGCACAGCACATCTTCGCCCAGCAGCTGCCGCCGGCCGTGCGCGACTCGATCGACGAGCACGAGATCGTAACCGGCGTCACGGTCTACCCCGAGGCCGGTGTCGACCCCGACGCGCTCGCCACAACGATCGAGAACGAGATCGGCGACGTCACGGCCATGGGGCCGGCCGGCTTCAAGACCTCGGTCGAGGAGCCGCTCAAGATCTTCAACCAGATCATCTACGCGATAGCGCTGCTTTCGCTCGTGATCGGCGGCCTGTCGGTCATCAACACGATGACGATGGCGGTGGCCGAGCGCACGCGAGAGATCGGCATCCGCAAGTCGATCGGCGCCACCAGGACCGCGGTGCTGCGCCAGTTCGTGTCGGAGTCGGCGGTCATCGGCCTGCTCGGCGGACTCGCAGGACTCGGGCTGGGAGCCATCCTGGTCTACCTGGCGAACTCCGCCGGTGCTGCCAGCGCGACGAGGCTCTTCCTGATCACCGAGCGGCTGGCGATCGGCTCTGTGGCCTTCGCCATGGTCCTCGGCGTGCTCGCCGGGCTCTACCCCGCGTGGCACGCGTCCTCGCTCAATCCCGTGAAGGCGCTGCGCTATGAGTAGGCAGGCGAAGCACGGGCGCGCGAAGCACGGGCGCGCGAAGCACGGGCGCGCGAAGAACGACCGGAACCGCGATTCTGCGGGCGACACCCGCCCGCTTGGCCGAGGAGGGAACGACATGACACCGAATACCAACCACACCCCGATCGTTCGGGTGAAGCACCTTGCGAAGCGCTACCGTCTGGGCAAGGACAACTTCGTCGACGCACTGCGCGGCGCATCGCTCGAGATCATGCCCGGCGAGATGACCGCGATCATGGGGCCCAGCGGCTCCGGCAAGTCCACGCTGATGCACATCGCCGGCTGCCTGGACGCACCAGACTCCGGAGAGGTCTGGCTGTCCGGTCGCCGAGTCGACAGGCTGCGTGGACGCGCACTCGCCCGGATTCGCGGCACGGAGGTGGGCTTCATCTTCCAGGGTTTCAACCTGGTGCCCACCATGTCCGCACTCGAGAACGTGGCGCTTGCCGCCGAGTACGCCGGAGCGTCGCGCAAGGAGGCGTCGCGCAAAGCCGCCGAACTGCTGGAACTCGTCGGCCTGGCCGACCGCGCGAAGCATTCACCTACGGAGCTTTCCGGCGGACAGCAGCAGCGCGTAGCGATCGCGCGCGCACTCGTCAACGACCCCAAGATAGTCATGGGCGACGAGCCCACAGGCGACCTGGACACCGCGACGTCAGACGAGATAGTACGCGTCATGCGCCGAATCTGTGAGGAGCGCGGCACGACGTTCTTGATCGTGACACACAACCCGGAGGTCGCGCGAGCGTGCGACCGAACGATCCGGATGCGCGACGGCGTCATCGAAGACCACGGTTCGCCGGTTTGGCTCGAAGGGAAAGCCGGCATCGCCCTGCGCATCCCCGAGGGCGAACGCGAGCGAGTTGCCTCCGCGGTCTGAAGGTGCCCTCTTCCCCTCGCAAGGCCGGGGTCGCTCACGCGGCTCCGGCCTTCGTGCGTGCGCTAGTTCGTCGCCACGAATGACGCGACCGCCCCGGCGACGGAACCGTCTTCGGCAAGGAAGGGAGCGGTGTTGACCTTCAACTCTCGGCGCCAGCCGCTCGGCCACTCGACGACAACCCTCTGACCCTCGAGCGGCTCCCTGCCCACGAGTTCCGAGAAGTCTTGGTGTGTGCCGTTGTCGCCGTAGCGCACGACGAAGTCAAGAGAATGCAGCGTACTTGTGGCTGCCGCTTCGTCCAGGTCGAGCAACCCCCGCGCTTCTTTGTTGGCAAACGTGATGTGACCGGCGTCGCTGAGCACGATGATTCCCGCAGGCGTCGTCTCGAGGATGTCCTCCATCAACTCGCCCGTCTGCACGAGCGCTCGAGCGCTGGCCTGGGTCTCGTTGTACTGCTGTCTCAGGTACAGCGAATACACGCCGAAGAGTACGAAGGGAATCCATAGCAACTCAAACGAAGAGACAACCGGCTCGAGTACGTCAGGGAACACTTCGAGATGCTTGAAGATGCTGGCCCCGGTTCCCACCAGATAGCAGAAGATGGAGGCAGCGAAGAACCACTTCGCGCCGGAGCTCACCGGGCCGCTTGGTCGTGCTGGCACGCGCAGCACCGCGACAAGTGCCAGCGTGTAGGCGAGAACGGGCAGCACATCTTCGAGGACGCTCCACGGGGCGCTCATTTGTCTGTCCCGTTCGATTCAAGCGCGTATTGCCGCACCACCAGCGCCGCCCATGCCATTCCTAGTCCCCCGACGACGAACGAAGCGTGCCCGACGAAGCGCAGCAACTGGCTGCCGTCGGGCCAGCCCCTCGGTGCGCTGGCAGCGAAAGAGACAACTATCGCCACATAGCCCACGAGAAACGGAAGGTACGCTCGCTTCATCTCGATCTTGCGCCCGATGACGATGACCAAGGGTGTCAGCGCAAGCGCCAGCAGGAAACGGAACGTCTCGAAAACGTCCATGTAGTGACCCCCCAAGAACAGATGACCGCTCGTCCCAAAGCCGCCTTTCGGCGGTCGCACCGAGTCACATTATCGCAAGTCTGCCTGGGAACGGGAACCGGCCACGAACAGGAGAAACGTCTAGCCCTCGAGCTTCCGGGCCAGAAGGTCGTTCACCACTTGCGGGTTCGCCTGGCCGCGAGTCTCCTTCATGACTTGTCCCACGAAGAAGCCCATCAGCCCCTTCTTGCCCTCGCGATAGCGGGCGACCTCGTCGGGATTCGCCTCCAGAATGCGCTCGACGATGGTCTCGAGCTCGCCGGTGTCGCTGACCTGTTTCATGCCCTGAAGCTCGACGATGGCTCCGGGCGCGTCGCCGCTTTCGGCCATCTCGGCGAAGACCTCCTTGGCCTGCTTGCTTGATATCGTGCCGCCCTCGACCAGCTCCACGATCTCGGCGATCATCGCGGGCGTGACGCGCGACTCGCCAACGGCGATCCCTTCGGCGTTCAGCAGTGCCGAAAGCTCGCCGAGCATCCAGTTGCTCACCAGTTTCGAACGCTCCACTCCCGCCGCGGCGACCGCCTCCTCGAAAAAGGCGGCCATCTCGATGTCGTTCGCAAGCACCGTCGCGTCGTGCGAGGGAAGCGCGTAGTCGGTCGCGAACCGTGCCTTCTTCGCGTCCGGCAGTTCGGGAAGCTTCTCGCGCACGCACTCCACGTACTCCTGCGAGAACTCGAACGGGGCCATGTCGGGCTCCGGGAAGTAGCGGTAGTCGTGCGCCTCCTCCTTGGAACGCAGCGCGCTGGTGCGCTTCGCCCCCGCGTCCCAATGCCGCGTCTCCTGCACGACCCGTCCGCCGCGCTCGATCTCCTCGACCTGTCGCACGATCTCGAACGCCAGCGCGTCGTGCAGCGCTTTGAACGAGTTCATGTTCTTGACCTCTGCCTTGGTGCCTAGCTCGGTCTCGCCCCGCCTGCGCACGGAAACGTTCGCGTCCACCCTAAGCGAGCCCTCCTCCATGTTGCAGTCCGATATGCCGAGGGTGAGCCACGTCGTCCGCAGCTTCCTCGCGAAGCGACGCGCTACTTCCGGCGTGCGGATATCGGGCTCGGTCACGAGCTCGATGAGCGGCGTGCCCGCGCGGTTGAAGTCGACGAGCGAGTGTGTGGCGCCGGCCAGGCGACCTTCGGCTCCTCCGACGTGCACCATCTTGCCCGTGTCCTCTTCCAGGTGGATGCGCGTTATCCCCACGTGCGCGGTATAGGAGTCGTCGCCCTCCCCCATCTCGACGTCGATGTGCCCGCCCTGGCAGAAAGGCAGGTCGTACTGGGATATCTGGTAGTCCTTCGGCATGTCGGGATAGAAGTACTGCTTGCGGTGGAACTGGCTTCTCGGGGCGATCTCGCACTCCGTCGCAAGCCCCGCGAGGACCGTGAGTTCGATCGCCACCTCGTTCGGAACCGGAAGCGCGCCGGGAAGTCCCAGGCAAACAGGGCAAACGCGGGTATTCGGCTCGCCGCCGAACTCGACCGGACAGCCGCAGAACATCTTCGTGTTCGTCGCGGTGAGCTCCGTGTGTATCTCGAGGCCGATCACGGCCTCCCACTCTTCGAGTACTTCGGCAAGACGGTCTTTCGCCACGGGTGATGTACTCCCCTCGGGTTGCGCGAGAATCGATAGCCGGCATAGCTGAACGCTACTGCCGTGCGCCCTCGATTCTAGCGCGAAGTGGCGACGAGAATCCCTCTAGCTGTAGACCGGGATCCTCAGCGAAACCGTCGTGCCGCTTCCGGGCGCGCTGGAGAGCGTCAGGTACCCCCCGAGTTGCGCGGCCCGCTCGCGCATCGTGCGCAGACCCGGGATTGACCGCGCGGAGTTCTCGATCGCGGCAAGATCGAAGCCGCACCCGTCGTCGATGACGTCGCACGCCACGATCGAATCCGTGCACGCGAGATCTATGTACGCGTGCGAGGTGCCGGAGTGCAGGTGCGTGTTCTCGAGCGCCTCTTGGACGATCTTCAGCACGGCGCTCTCGGCCCGCGGAGGAAGCGGAGACCGTGAGTCGGTAGCTGCGACCATCACGTCGACACCCGTGTGAAGCCTGAACTGTCTCGCGTAGCTGCGCAGCTTGCGGTCAAGACCCTCAGCACACTGAGGGTCGACCGTCTTCTCGAACGACATCACGCCATCGACCTCCACCAAGACCGAACCGCCCCTTGCCGAGGGTAGCCCGAAACCCCCAGCACCCGTTGCCTGATGCCCGAGATCATTGCGAGATTGCAGAAGCGCGCCTGCCCCCGACACTGCCCTGCTGGATTGCACTGGTCAGAATACCCAGAATCGGTCGATTCCAACCGCTTCAGGCGCCGGCCAGGCACGTCCCTGTGGACACGAAACAGCGTTCTGCATATGCTGGCGCTGACATTGCATAGATGAGAACTTGCGGCCCAACGCGACAACTCGCACTACACACTGCCGAATGCGACGAGGAGGATCCCGAATGACAGCGCCGTCCGACTCGCCTAAAGCCGCTGCTCTCGCGTCGGCAGCCGCCGACTACATGGCGCTCGAGCAGCGCTTCGGTGCGCACAACTACGAACCGCTGCCGGTCGTGGTGGCGCACGGGCAGGGCGCGTGGGTCTGGGACGTGGACGGGAAGCGCTACCTTGACTTCCTGGCCGCCTACTCGGCCATCAACTTCGGCCACTGTCACCCCACACTCGTAGGCGTCGCACACGACCAGCTCGAACACCTCACGCTGACCAGCCGCGCCGTCTACACCGACCAGCTCGGCGCGTTCGAGCGCGACCTCGCCCACCTCACCGGCAAGGACATGGTGCTCACGATGAACACGGGCGCCGAAGGCGTCGAGTCCGCAATCAAGGTAGCCCGGAAGTGGGGTTACGAGGTCAAAGGCGTGGGCGCGGACAGCGCGAAGATCGTAGTCTGCGACAACAACTTCCACGGTCGCACCACGACGATCGTTGGCTTCTCCTCTGATCCCAGGGCACGCACCGGGTTCGGTCCGTTCTCGCCGGGCTTCATGCACGTCCCGTTCGCGGACGCGGAAGCTCTCGAGAAGGCCCTCGGCGACCCGGACGTGGTGGCGTTCCTCTTCGAGCCGATACAGGGCGAAGCCGGCGTGATTCTCCCGCCTGACGGCTACCTCGGTGCCGTTCGCAACCTGTGTTCTCGCCACAACGTGCTGATGATCGCCGACGAGATCCAGACCGGCCTCGGCCGAACGGGTTACACGTTCGGCTGCGACCACGAGAACGTGAAACCCGACGTCTACGTCCTCGGCAAAGCCCTCGGCGGAGGGATCGTCCCCCTCTCGGCGGTCGCCGCCGACCGCGACGTCCTCGGCGTCCTCACGCCCGGCACGCACGGCTCGACTTTCGGAGGCAACCCGCTTGCATGCGCCATCGGACGAGCGGTCCTCGACATCGTGCGCACCGGCGAGTACCAGGAACGCTCGCGCCGTCTCGGCGAGACGATGCTTCACACGCTGCGGAACGCGCCGCTGCCGTCCATCACCGAGGTGCGTGGCCGAGGACTCTGGGCGGGCATCGAACTGGCGCCTGCGGCCGGCCCCGCGAGCAAGCACTGCGAGCGCCTGCTCGAGCGCGGAATCATCGTGAGGGACACGCACGCGACGACGCTGCGGCTCGCGCCACCGCTAGTCATCGAAGAGGAGGATCTGGAATGGGCGCTGCAGCAGATCCTCGAGGTGCTCGCCTAGGCCCTAGTGGGCCTCTCGAACGTGGCAACGACGCCGCCGAGCCGACCGGACCGCTCGGAGAGCAGGTGTGTGCTGACCGTGAGATCCACGCGCCATCCGTTCGGCCACTCGACCGCCACGTCCACGCCCTCGGCCGCCTCCTCCCCGACGAGGCCGCCGAAGTCGGCTGCCGGCTCCGAGCCTGCGCACGTCACCGTCCACTCGGGCGTGTGCAACCCGCCTCTCCGGTAGTCCTCGCTGAGGTCGAGAACTTCGCGAGCGGTATCGTTCGCGAAGTTGACACGACCGGCCACGTCCAGCACGAGGATGCCCGCGGGCGCGGCGTCGACGATGTCCACCATCATTCGGTAGGAACGAGTCATGGCGGACTGCGCTCGTCTCAAGTCCGACATCTGCTGCGCCACATATGCGGCGAAGACGGAGAGCATGACGAGCACGGGGAAGAGGACTTCCACGTAGTCATCAAGATCTTGCAGGAGCGTGCCCGAAAAGACGGAGTGGAACACTTCCGAGCCAGTGACGAAGAAGTAGACGCCGAACGAAGCCGCCATGAGCCACTTCGTCATGTTCGTGAACGTGCCGTCTTCGGCGGTGGGGATCGAGATGGCGACGAGAAGGGCGGCGCCGAAACCCACGAACCCCATCACGTCCCCGAGGGAGGCAAGCGAATCCATCTATCTGCCCCCCTGATCCCTCAGAACCTCGACGCGTGTCTGGTACGCGCACAGAGCTGCTGCGATTCCGGCGACCCCGTAGCATAGGTGCTGCACTGCGTTCAGGAAATCCCCGGCCACATAGGTTTCGACGACGCTCAAGACGTAGGAGACGTAGATCGCCGCGATGGTTATCGAGTACAGAGGCCGGCTCTTGCTGGACATGCGCAACTGGCTTGCGATCCGATATATGAACGGCAGCACGACTACCGCGACGGCAAGCCGCACGATCTCCGATAGCTGAAGCGTCACGTTGCGGCACCCCCTCCCCCCGCATCCCCCAACTGTCTACTTCGACGCGCCTTCCGCATAGCCTTGGAAGAACGCGGTCAGCAAGTCCGTGCCCACCTCGCTCTCGTCCGCGACGTGATGCAGCGTTTCAGCGGGCCCGACGGCGACTGTGCCGTCCGCATTCGCAACGATTCCCTGGACCGCTTCGTTCCCTCGGCCGTCCACCGTCATTCCCATTGTAAGCAGCGCGCGATCCTTGGCGAGCAGGACGCTGCCGGTCGCGTTCGTCGAGCCGACAGAATCGACGCCGGGCAGCACCGAGAGAGTGTCCGGATCCGCTTCGGCGATCAGGAACACGGCTAGCGGGCGCTGGCCCGAACGTGCCACCAGGCCTCCGAGATCGCGCATCGCGCGCGTCGTGCCTTCCTCGGTCCCGTCGAACGCGAGGATGTGCGTCTCGGCGCCTCGGCTCTCGGGATCCTCGGAGCTCGCACCGATCACGATCGCCATCGGCTCCAGATAGGCGATGGGTGTCTCGGCAGCGAAAGCCGTGTTCTCTTCCACGAACGAGTCCAGGAGCTCGTCGAACTCCTCGTCCGTGACACTCGCCCATTCCTCGTCCTGGGCGATGCGCGCCCAATCCGTGTCGGCCGAAGACCCACCCGGACTGCAGCCGCCGAAGGCGACGACGGCGAGCAACGCGCATACTGCGAGCAACGCAAGTGCGGCCGGGATGCGAGCCAGACGGACGCGACGTGCGATGCCGGCCTCGCTTCGAGACCGGCGCCGGCGAGACGCGGTGCTCATGCCGCCTCACCGCCCAAAGCGCGCACGATCGGCGGAGTCGTGTCGAACTCGACGGCCGACTCGAAAGCGGCCGCGGCACATAGCAGCTTCTCTTCGGCGAAGTAGTCGGCGATCAGCTGGAGCCCGACAGGCAGCCCCGTCTCGGACCCGAGTCCTGCCGGAACGCTGATCGCGCAGTTGCCGGCGAGGTTCACGGGAATCGTGTATGTGTCGGACAGATACATCTGCAGCGGATCGTCGGCCTTCTCCCCGAGGCGGAAAGCGGTCGTGGGTGATGTCGGTGTGAGGAGCACGTCGAAGCGCTCGAAAGCCTCGGCGAAGTCGCGCTTGATGAGCGTGCGGGCCTTCTGCGCTTGGCCGTAGTAGGCCTCGTAGTATCCGGCGGACAGCGCGTAGGTGCCGAGCATGATCCGCCGGATGCTCTCCGCGCCGAAGCCCTCCGCGCGCGTACGCATGTATAGGTCGATCACGTC
>JAOUET010000264.1 GCA_029858605.1 Coriobacteriia bacterium
AGCCCGTTTCGACGTGGGTGGATTCCGACCATGGGTCGTACTTCGCGGTGAGGTCCGGATAGCGCGCGAAGAAGCGAGGCTGCATCGCGAGGTAGCCGGGTAGGACGACGAGGAGAAGCACCGCGCCTACCACGATGCCCGCGATCACCCAACGCTTGCGGCGCACGTCCAGCATTAGTGGCACTCCTTGCAGAACTTCTCGCCGCCGTGACACACGAGACATCCGTCGCCGCGCTTCTTGGCAACGGGAGCGTGATCCTTCTTCCAGTTGCCCGCATGTGAGGCAGGGCGCTTCTCATGGCAAGCGGCGCAGTATTCGGGCGTCCAGTCGTGACACTCGCTGCAGTCGATCGTATCTGCCATCGTGCCGTGGATTGCGAGCCAGTCCGCGCGCTCGTGGGTATCGGGCGTCTGTTTGCGCGTATGGCAGTCGGTGCACTGGTCACTCGCGGTGTCGCCGTTGTGACACTGCCCGACGCAGCCTTCCATCTCCGGGCGGTTGAATCCCCGGCGGTTTGGCGAATGCACGAGGTTCTTGTGGCAGGTGACGCACTGCATGTCGAGGACTACCACGTGCGCACGATGCGGGATGAGCAGGTCGCCAGCGGGTGACACCTGGCGATAGGTGGTGTGGCACTTCTGGCACGCCGCCCTCGTGGGAGCGCGAAGGAGGTTCGTGGTAGACGGTCCCTTGACCAGCTGTGAGTAGAAGGCCGGTATCGACTTGGCCGCGAAGGTCAGGAACGCTCCGGCGCCCGGATTCACGTGGCACTCGGCGCAGGAGATTCTGGAATGCGTCGAGACCGCCCAGTGGTCCATTCGGTCACGCAGCGCCGGGTACCGTCGATAGTAGCCGGGCTGCAGCATCGACACGACCGGCAGCACGAGCAAGATGACAACCACGACCGCGAGCGAGATCACGCCCCACTTTATGAACCGACGCCGGCGCCGTTGAGTTAGGCCTTCGGCTTCGTCGCCCTGCGCGATCTCGACGGCATCCTCGGCGGGGGTCGGTGTCGATGTGTCCCGCTCGGCCACCTAGCCCATCTCCTCGAACTGCCGGTGGCAGTCCTCGCACCAGGGCTTCTTGTGGCACGTTAGGCAACGCGGATCGTCAACGCTCTTCGAGGACTTCTTGTGCCTGCCGATCCATGTGGTTGTCGAGCCGTGGAATGCAGGGCGCTGCCGATGACATTCGTCGCACTCGCCCTGAGACTGGTGGCAGCGCAGGCACTTGCTCTTGTCCTTGAGCGCTTCCTCCCCGTGGTAGCGAGTAGTCCACTCGGGCTTGACGTGCAGTTGCTCGATCGCCTTCATCCCGATCTCGATGGTGAGCCCCGTGAACTTCGGACGCTTCCCCGTCGTGTGGCAAAGCTGGCATTGCGCAACCTTGTGACAAGACTCGAGGCATGGGTTCTGACCGGCGACCTTCACAACGCTTGGATGTTCCGTCCGCCACTGCTCGCCGGATTCGTGAAGGACGTGGTGGCACTGGAAACACTGTTCGGTCTTCTTGGTCCCAACGTGGCAGCCGTAGGCGACGCAAACGCCGGAGAACGGCATCTGCTTGTGCTCCTCGGCGTAGGGCTCGAGGTGGGCGGTCCACTTGTGACACTCCACGCAGGAGCGGGTCTCGCTCGCGACGCGAGTGTGAGCAGGATGCGGGATGCGCGCTGTCCGCGTCGCCTCGCTGCTCCAGTCTCCCTCGTGACACTTGACGCACGCCTGGTTGAGCGGCGGTGCGAACTGAAAGAACCTGGGCGTGGCGCCCCTCTTGAAGAAGCTCGCGTAGTAGTCGCCGATGAGCGCGAACCCGTTCGCGATAGGCTGCGTCTCGTGGCACGAGCGGCATCCGATGCCCTCGTGCGCGGACTGCTCGAGGTTCACGTAGCGCCGCTCCAGCACGTGGTAGCGCGAGAAGAACTCCGGCCTGGATGTCACGATCAGAGCCAACACCGCCGCCGCTACGATCGCAGCCAATGCGATGACCGCGACGACACCGATGATGCGGAATGTGCGCGCCCCAAAAGCGGGCTTTGCCTCGCGCGCGCTCACCGAACGATCACCCTGCCTCGAAAGCGCGTTCCGGGAATACCTCGGCGCTCTCGGCAGGTGACTGCTCGTGACCTTCGCCGTGCTCCTCCTCAGGCATCTGGAGAGGCAGGACCTTCGCTCCGACTGTCATGAACAGCAGTCCGAGGGCTAGGAGTCCCACTGCGAGAAGCACTTCGAT
>JAOUET010000095.1 GCA_029858605.1 Coriobacteriia bacterium
AAGGGTGCCGAAGCCCGTGGAAGGTCACGAAACGCCGCACCCAAAGGCAGTACGCCTTCTCGGTGCGAACGCTGTAGTGCCGCGAGTGCAGTGCGTCGCGCAGCTGATCGAGCAGCCTAGGTGCCTGCAGCCTGCGAGCTGCCGGACGTCGAGTCTCCCCCATACCCCCACCCCTACGGCAACACCTCGAGGGCGGGCGCGAAGGAGGGGCGGTACGTCGCCAGGCGACGGTCGAAGGAGAGCACGCGTGCGTCTCGCAGGACCTCGCACGCGGCAAGTAGTGTGCAGTCGGCAAAGCCGAATCCGACGTCGGCGTAGCGTTCGTCTATCTCGCGAGCCATATCGAGGAGCGCGTCATCGACGCCGACGACCTCGATACCGGATTCTTTCAGCCCATCCCACAGACGTCGTTGGTACGAGATTCCGTACCGCGTCCGCACGAATCCGAGCGTCTCGGTGAGAATCGTGACGGGCACCGCCAACTGTTCGCTCGCCAATCTGTCGAGCGCGTCGATGGCATCGCGATGTCGCGTTTCGCGGGGAGTTGCCGCAGCGACAAGCACGCTCGTGTCAGTCAGGATCGGCAAGGCCGTGCTCCTGATCCCACTTGCCGCCTACCTTGTAGTACTCGTCGAGAATCTCGTCGACACGCTCGGAATCGTTTGTGGGTGGGCCGGGGACATCGATGATGCCGACGATCGCCATGTAATTGTGCTTGGGCGTCGTCTCCGAGCGCGTGCGGTACTCACCTATCGCCTCACGGGCGATCTCCGCCATGGACACGCCGCGCCTCTCGGCCTCTTCGGCCAGGAAGCGGTGCAGCTCCTCGGGCAGGTACATCATGGTCTTCTTCATGAGCCGAGCGTAAACGCGCTGTGCCATATATGTCAACCATATATGGCACTCACGCAAAGCTGGCGGCCCCCGCCCGGCACACGGACCTACAGCGCGAAACCGCCGTGCTTCTTGAAGTGCTCGACCAGCCCGCCGTCGGCGAGCAGCTGTGCCATCACCGGCGGCAGCGGCGCGAACGGGATCTCGCTGCCCTTCGTCACGTCGCGCACGACGCCGGCCTCCAAGTCGACCTCGAGTTCGTCGCCGTCGTCGATGAGATCGGTGTCGCACTCCACGACCGGCAGGCCCGTGTTGATCGCGTTGCGGAAGAAGATGCGCGCGAAGCCCTTCGCCAGTACCGCGCGCGTGTTGCTGTGTATGAGCACCAGCGGCGCCTGCTCGCGGCTCGACCCCATGCCGAAGTTCTTGCCCGCCACCAGGAAGCCGCCGTCCGGCTTGACCTTCTTGTAGTACTCGGCGTCCAGGTCCTCCATCGCGTGGACGGCCATGGCCTCCATGTCGTTGGACTTGAACTTGTACTTGCCGGAGATGATGTAGTCGGTGTTGATGTCGTCACCGTACTTGAAGGCCTTCGCCGTGAGTGTCATATCGCGTATGCCCTTCCCTGCCGAAGCTACGCCTCAGCCTAGCCGAAGTAGGGCCGAGGATCGGCGATCCTGCCCTCTATCACCGAAGCGGCCACAGTCGCGGGACTTCCCAGATAGATGAACGCGTTGCTGTTACCCATTCGGCCCTTGAAGTTGCGATTGGCCGTCGAAATCACGTTCTCGCCGTCACTCGGCACACCGTTGTGCGTTCCCACGCACGGGCCGCATCCCGGGGTGACTACGGCCGCGCCCGCCTCGACGAGCGTCTGTATGTGGCCGGCCTCGATCGCGTCGAGGTACACGCGCCGCGACGCCGGAGCGACGATGAACCGCACGTCGGGGTGCACCCGGCGACCTGCGAGAATACCGGCAGCGACGCCCAGATCCTCGAGTCGGCCGTTCGTGCACGTCCCCAGCACACCCTGTGCGATCGGCGTGCCTGCGACTTCCTCGATCGGCGACACGTTGTCTACCGTGTGCGGCTTCGCGACCTGCGGGCCTATAGCCGAAGCGTCGATGACGACCTCCTGCGAATAGACCGCATTCGCATCCGGTTCCACGGGCGCAGGAGCGCGACCGCCGCGTCCCTGATACCACGCGAGCGTCTTGTCGTCGGCCCGCATCAGCCCTGCCTTCGCGCCTACCTCGATCGCCATGTTCGAGATCGTCATGCGGGCCTCGACGGACAGCGCGTCGATCACCGGGCCGCCGAACTCCAGCGACATATAGGTCGCTCCGTCCGCGCGGATCTGCCCGACGAGATAGAGGATCAAGTCCTTGCTGAACACACCGGGCGCAAGCGCACCGTTGTAGGTGACTTTCATGGTCTCGGGTACCTTGAACCACAGCTTGCCTGCCGCCATCGCCGCAGCGCCGTCGGTCGAGCCGACGCCGGTCGAGAACACGTTGAGGGCACCGTATGTGCAGGTGTGCGAGTCGCAGCCGACCATCAGATCGCCCGGCACCACATGCCCCTGCTCGGGGATGAGCTGGTGACACACGCCCTCGCCCACGTCGTACACGCGAGCGCCGGTTCGCTTGCCGAACTCGCGCATCATGGTGTGCAGCGCGCTAACGCCCTCGATCGGGCTCGGCGAGCTGTGGTCAACCACGACGGCCACCTTCGCCGAATCGAACACCGCTTCCACGCCCATCCTCGCAAGCGCGCTGATGGCCAGGGGCGACGTACCGTCCTGACCCATCACGAAGTCCAGCTCGGCGACGACGATGTCGCCTGCGCGAGCGTCTTCACCTGAATGTGCCGAGAGGATCTTCTCGGCTATCGTCTTCCCCGCTATTTCGAATCACCCTTCCAGTCCTGGTAGACGTACATGAGTTCCTTGTCGAAGAGAGCCCGCTTCAACTCGACGGCCATCTGCCGCACCAGCGGCAGAAGCTCGGCCAGCTGCTCCTTCGTCAGATCGATTCCGTACTCTCGGAACTTCAGCTCCAGCGCCTTGGAGCCCGAGTGCTTGCCGATGACGATCTGCCGCACCAGGCCCACTTCCTCCGGCGAGAACACTTCGTAGGTCTTGGGGTTCTTGATGACGCCGTCGGCGTGGATGCCGCTCTCGTGCGCGAACATGTTGGTGCCGATGACCGACTTCCACTTCGGGATCTTTCGGCCAGCCGCACCCATGACGTACTCGGCGATCTCGCGGAAGCGCTGCGTGTCCATGCAAAGATCGAAGTCCTCGATGTACTTGAGCGCCATCACGACCTCTTCCAGCGCGGCGTTGCCGGCGCGCTCTCCGAGTCCGCCGACCGTGACGTTGACCCAAGTCGCTCCAGCATGTATGCCCGCGAGCGCGTTGGCCACGGCCATCCCGAAGTCGTTGTGCGTATGCATCTCGACTTCGAGGCCGGTGGCCTCGATGAGTTCGCGGACGACCTTGAACGTGCGGAACGGGTCCAGCACACCGATCGTGTCGCAGAAGCGGATTCTGTCTGCGCCTTCGGCCTGGGCGGCCTTTGCGTACTCGATGAGAAACGCGAGTTCGGTGCGTGACGCGTCTTCAGCATTCACCGAAACGTAGACGCCTTCGCCCTTGGCGTACGCGACCGCCTCGCGGATCGAGTTCAGCACCCATTCGCGGTCCTTCATGAGCTTCGTCGCGATATGGATGTCGGAGGTCGCCAGCGAGATCGCGACCGCGTCCACACCTGTCTCGATCGAGGTCTTGATGTCGGCCACGTTTGCCCGGTTCCATGCGAGCACGGACGCCTTCAGGCCGAGGTGTGCGATCTCCTCGATGACGTCGCGCTCGTCTCCGCCCATGGCAGGGATGCCGGCCTCGATCTGGTGCACGCCGACCTCGTCGAGCAGGCGCGCTATGCGAACCTTCTCGCGGTTCGCGAAGACGACGCCGGCCGTCTGTTCGCCGTCGCGCAGCGTCGTATCGTCGATCTTGACCTCAACGGTTCCCAGCCGGGAATCGTTCGGCGCATCGAATACCATGCGATGGTCGCCGGGCTCGGCCACTGCCGCCTCCTTGCTCCAAAGCTCGATGAGCGTTCCCGCCCTCCCCGCGAATCCCGTAGGAGACGTCTGAGCGGACTGGGCGCAGATGCATATTCTACGGAAGCACGCCCAGCGCCGCCAGGACGGTTACGCAATCGCAATGACAGCACGCCCACTCATGGGGCATCCTCGGTACTGCTGTTGGGTAGGAACTGCCTCGGAGGCGCCCAGTGACCGTCCTGCTCCCTTTCAGCGAGAAGCTCGCCGCATACGACCTCGGTCCGTCGCATCCGCTACGGCCCGAGCGCTTCACGCTCGCGGTCGATCTCATGCGCGCGTACGGGCTTCTTGCCGAAGGTCCACGCGCCGAAGACTCCACGGACCCAGGCACCGACTCCTCCCGCGCCACCGTCGTCGACATCGAGCCCGTCAGCCGCGAGGACCTCGAACTCGTGCACGACGCCGCCTACATCGACACGGTGCTCGAAGCTTCCCGTGACCCGTGGACGTTCAAGACGCGGCGCGGCATCGGCCCCGGCGACACCCCGGCTACGCACGGCATACACGAGGCGGCCGCACTCGTGTGCGCCTCGACGACCACGGCACTCAGGGGCGTCGTCGAGGGCGACGCGCAGCGCGCGTTCTCCGTGGCAGGAGGACTGCACCACGCGCACCGCGACCACGCGGCCGGCTTCTGCGTCTACAACGACCCGGCAGTCGCCATCGCCATCCTCACCCGGGACCACCCGGGCCTTCGGGTCGCATACGTCGACATCGACGCGCATCACGGCGACGGTGTCCAGGAGGCCTTCTGGGACCGTCCCGACGTGCTCACTCTCTCCGTGCACGAGTCGGGGCGCTACCTCTTCCCGGGAACGGGCCGCCTGCTCGAGGTCGGCGAAGGCGACGGCTACGGCTTCGCAATCAACGTGCCGCTCCCGCCCATGGCCGACGATGTCTGCTACCGGCTCGTCTTGCACGAAGTCATCATGCCCGCACTTCAGGCCTTCGCACCTGACGTCGTCGTCGCGCAGTGCGGGGCCGACGCTCACCATAGCGACCCGCTCACCCACCTGGGCCTTACGATCGCGGGTCACAACGACCTCGTGCGCGGCATCGTCGAGGCTGCCGATGTCGCTTGTGGCGGGCGCATTGTCTGCACTGGCGGAGGGGGCTACAGCACCTTCTCGGTCGTTCCTCGCGTCTGGACGCTCGTCCTGGCGACTTTGCTGGGAGTGGATCTGCCCGAAGGGCTGCCCGAGGAGTGGCGTGAGCGCTGCGAGGCGCTCTCGGGAGAAGGGGCACCCGAAACGCTCACGGGCGACCGCTGGGCCCCGCTACCATCCGTGCTCGACGAAGCGCGCGGCGAAGTGGCCGCGGTGATAGATCGGGTGCTTCAGGCTTCGCCGCTGCTGGCCGGAACGGCCACCTGATTTCCGAACCCTCCTCGGCGCTCTATCCAGACTCGCGTGAATTCGGCACCGAACAGGAGCACCTGCGTGATGTAGTAGATGTAGATAGTGAGAGCGACGAAGGATCCGGCCGCTCCCCACGCCGTCACGATCGAGCTGTTCGACAGGTAGAGAGAGAGTCCCCACTGCCCCACGACGTACAGCAAGGCCGTGAAGACGGCTCCCGGCAACGTTTGACGCCAGCGGATGTGGCGATATGGAAGCCACGTGTAGGCAAGGGACAGCAACAGCACCAGGGTCGCATAGCCGATCCACGGCGTGACGCTCAGGATCCTCTCGACTGCCGGCGGCAGGTACAGATCGAACTCGACGATTCGCTCGAACGCCGAGAGCAACGCGTTGACGAGGTTGTACGCCAGGCTGGCGGCAAGACTTGCCAGGGCTATGACCAGCACGGCGGCGAGTCCCGCGATGCGGCGCCTGACGAAGTACCTCCAGCCGCCCTCTGTGGGTTCGCTCCTGAAGATGATGTCCAGCGCTTGCGTGAACTGCCCAACGAATACGGTCGCACCCACGAGAACGAATCCCAGCGCCACGAGCGGCCCGTACCCGCCGACGACGTTCGTGTAGTTCTCGATGAGTTCCGTCAGCTGAGCCGCCGCCAGCGAGCCTTCGGCTATCCCGGATGCCCCGTAGTCGAAAACCGACGTAGCCTCGACCCGCCGGAGCAACTCGCCAGCCACATATACCAGCACCAGGACGAGCGGGGCGAGCGTCACGAGCAGGTAGTAGCCCATCGCCGCCGCAAGCGTCGGAACCATGTCCGCCCGCCATTCGCGATAGGTATGGAGAAGCAGGTCCCACGCCCGTCGAAGCATGCGGCCTCCTTGTCGCGCACCGCCAGCATAGATGTACCCCACTCGGCCGAGCGCGTCGCCCGCGCCTAGGCGCTCGAGTCGGGCGCGGGCTGTGGCGGTCTCGACCGCGCTACGGCTCCGCCCACGGAGGCACGAGGCTCCACGCGTCCTTGAGCCGCCGTCGCCGCTGCCTTGCGCCCGGGTCCAACGCCTCGAAATACTCCCAGAAGCGCGAGGAGTGGTTGGGGTGCCGAAGGTGCGCGATCTCGTGAGCCACGACGTGCCGCGCCAGCGCAGCCGGAAAGAAGACCAGGTTGCGGTTGAGCGACACCGTGCCCCTCGACGAGCAGCTCCCCCATCGCGTCCGCTGCGTGCGCAGAGTCAGCCTCGGAACGACGACTGCCGCTTCCCCGGCCACCTCTCCGAGCAGCGCAGGCAGCACGCTGGCCGCTTTGCGGTCGCGCCAACGCAGGAGTGCGCCCAGGCACGCCTCGGCGTTTCGCACGCTCCCTGTCACCACCACGGCGCCGTCCGTATCGCGCGCCACGCAGCGCCCGGATTCCGTCTCGCGATACGCGACCGGGAGCTCCTCCCCCGTCAGTCGCAGACACACCGCGGTCGGCAGAAGCCCCTCGGGGCCGGCGCGGTGCAGCGCACGGCGCGAGGCCGTGCGCGCGAGCGCGCGCTCGACCCACTGGCGGTTGCGACACACGGCGTCGAGCGCTGCGCTCGCCGGCGTATCCGGCGGCAGCGTCACGATGAGGCCCTCGCGCGGGGTCACGCGAAGCCGGATACGCCGCGTCCCCGCATGCACGCGGACCGCGAACTCCGGCAGCTGCCCCATGTCATCCCCGTGCATCGAGCACCGCCAGCACGATGGGGATGCGGCCGTTGTAGAGTTGGTGCCGGCTCGTCACGGGACGGCCGAGTTCGGCCAGGCTGGCCTTCTCGGGAGCCAGGACTGCAGCAGTCCAGCCGGAGAACGCGCTGCTCAGCCGGCTGCCGATGACGCGCAGGGACTCCGGGTCGCCCGGTGGTTCCTTCGACCCCGACGGAGTCGCGCCCAGACGCTCTCCATACGGCG
>JAOUET010000265.1 GCA_029858605.1 Coriobacteriia bacterium
AAGAAGGGAGGTGATAGACAATGAAAGACCGGACAAAGAAGAGGACCAGAAGGACGCTCATCGCCCTGTTGGCGCTCGTCCTGTTGCTCCCGCTGTTCGCGGCCTTCGAGGCTCACATCGTGAACGTCAAGGCGCACATCGAGAACGCGCTGGAGGTGACGCCGAAGGAGATCGACTTCGGTGTCGTGTTCCCGCAGGAGTCGCTGGACGCCACGTTCACGGTTGCGTTGAGCGAGTCCTTCATGTACGAGTCGCAGGATCGAGTGAAGGACGTGACGTACGAACTCCATCAGAAGCGCAAGCCGAAGGGCAGAGTCGAGAAGCTCGACGTCATGTTCAGCTTCGACCTGACCGGTAGCATGGGCTCGTATCTCCAAGGCTTCAAGGACGAGGCTGAGGCCATCTGCACTGCCCTGGGCGGACTTGGGCTCGACCTTCAGATCGGCACCATGAGCCACGTCGACTATCCGGGCACCTACACGTCCTACGGGTACTCCGACACATACGGTGTGGATAACGAGACCTGGGATGACTACGCCTACAAACTCGACTACGCGCTCACTTCAGACTGTGCTGCGGTGATTTCGACGATCGACGCCTACACGTTGGAGTTCGGCGGCGACGGTCCGCAGGACTACGCGCGGATCATGCACGAGGCCTGGAACGACGACGGTATTGGATGGCGGGATGATGCCGAGAAGATAGTCATCATGTTCGGCGACAACGTGCCGCACGACGACAACCTCGAGGAAGGCATCTCGGGAGGTTCCTGGACGACGGGCGGTGATCCGGGTCGCGATGAGGTGATGTTCACCGCAGACGATCTTGATCTGCAGACCGAACTCACGAACATGGCGGCTGCCGGAATCCGGTTGTACTCGATCAACCCCCACTTCCTGCCGTACTGGCAGCATTGGACAGAGATGACCGACGGCATGGCCGTTGATCCGGACGATGCCGGTAGCGTGCTGGAGGCGATTGAGGAACTCCAGATCTACTATGCGGACCTCCGTCCGTACATCGAGAAGGTCAAGGTGGAGGACGACGGCGATGGTGATTCAGAAGCCGGAGCGACCCTAGACAAGTCCACTGGAGACATCATGGACGAGTGGGCGATCGACTTCTACGTGCCGTGCATTTGGGGAGCCGTGGGTCAGGAATACCCCGCGGACAAGCAAATCGCACCGCGCGAGGATGACTACGGCGTCGACATCTGGGTCCAGGTGACCGGATTCAGCTACTATCCGCCACCAGAGCCGGAACCATAGACGCTTCTGGCTTCGTCGGCGAAGAGTTGACTGACCGATGAAGCAGGCAGACCCGTGCTGCCCCACACGAGCACGGTGGGGCGGCACGGGCCCCATATCATGATAGCTCGCTGGAGTACTCAGAGGAGGACGACTTGGCAACGGCGAAACCCGCAGAGAAGCCCGCGGAGAAGCCCGCGAGGAAACCCGCGGCGAAGCTCGAGAAGAAGCCCGTCAAGCTGAGCGAAGAGCAGCGGCGCCGTCGCCGCGTCGCGAAGCTCGTGGTCGCGGTGCTTGCCGTGTCGCTTGCGCTCACGGTGGCCGTCGAACTCCTGGCGGCGCAGCGCTATCGTGCCCACGTCCAAGTCGTCGAGGGCGACACCATCGGCGTGAACCCGCTGACGGAGTCGCTGGACTTCGGCGATCTTCCACCAGGAGCGGAGCAGAAGCGGTTTGTCACGCTCGAGAACACCGGCTCGCGTTCGGCATACATCGTCGTCTGGTCCGTCGGCGGGATCGGCGAACTCATGGACGTGGATCGGAGCCGGTTCGCCTTGGGGCCGGGAGAAACCGCAAGGATAGAGTTCAGCGTGAGCGTCCCGCCTTCGGCACCCGTGAAGAAGTACTCCGGCACCGTTTTCATCTTCCGTCTACCTCGTCTGTGGTCATGAACAAGAGACTCCACACGCTTCTTACCGTCTTGGCCGAGATCGTCGTGATCGTGGCGATCGTCGCGGCGATACCGAAGCTGCTCTCGTGGGTCCTGGGCACGCCCTATCCGCTGGCCACGATAACGTCGTCGTCGATGTGGCCGGCGCTCAAGCGCGGGGACATGGTCCTCATTCGAGGCTGTCCCGAGGACCGGCTCGAGTCCGGCATGATCATCGTGTACCGGTCGTCTCAGGGCGACGAGATGATCATCCACCGGATCGAGGAGATCGACGGCGGCGAGATCGTCACCAAGGGCGACGCGAACGCGGAGGCA
>JAOUET010000266.1 GCA_029858605.1 Coriobacteriia bacterium
GGCGGTGTCGAGTCGGAGCTCGGCGAGGATCAGGCAGACTTCGACCGGATGCTTCACGAAGGGCTCCCCCGACTTGCGCGTCTGACCTTCGTGTGCGGCGAGCGCGAAGTCGTATGCGCCCGCCAGCCCGGTCAGGTCTGCGCCGGGGTTGTACTCCCTGACCTGCGCTTCAATCTGTTCGAGTGTAGCCGGCATTGCGGGCCCTATCCTCCCATCACGGCTGTGATGGCAGGATAGGGCGGTTGAACCGCTCGAGCAAACGCTCCGACTCGGCCCCGAGCACCCATTCCTTGAACAGCGCGAACTCGGCAATCTCGTCGAGGCCTTCCGCATAGCGCACGGACTGGGTGAGATCGAGTCTCGCTTCGGGTGCGGGAAGCAGTGTCAGCTTGCGGTAGGATCCGTAGCCCTCGCCCTCCAGCAGGCCGAGCTCGCGGAACACGCCGAGCGCGGAGGAGATTCCCCGTTCGTCGAGTGCGAGCTTGGGTCGGCGGCGACGCACCCGCTCGGCGAGTTCGGCGTTCGTGATCTCGAATCCTTCGCCCTGCTCGCGAGCCAGATCCCGCAAGACCAGATAGAGTGCCGCGAGGTCCTCGCGCTCGGGGGCGAGCGCAGCAAGGATGCCTTCGTTGATGCGCGCATCCTTTGCCCCAAAGAGCAGGTGAACGCTCGCGCGCGCGCCGTCGCGTCCGGCACGACCGGACATCTGATTGAACTCCACTTCGTTGAAGGGCAAGTGATAGAGCACGACGTGACGGATATCGGGTATGTTCACCCCTTCGCCGAAGGCGCTTGTCGCGACGATGATGCGCACGTCTCCTGACCGAAAGGCGCGCTCCACCGCGTGCCGAGCCTCTCGCGACAGACCGCCGTTGTAGAACGCCGTGTGCATCGCCACTTCCGGCACACGCTTCCGCACCATGCGAGCGAGCCGCACGGACTGCTCCCGCGAGTTCACGTACACCACGACCTTGTCGCCCCGCGCCGCAAGACCCGCGACGAAGGCGTCCTTGTCGGAGGCACCCCGTCGGTCCTCTATGCGCAGGTTGTCGCGCACGGTCGGATCGGCCACGACGATCTGTATTCCGAGCGTTTCGCGTATCGCCGTGGCCGTGTCATCTCCGGCAGTTGCTGTTGCGGCGAGGATCACCGGCCGACCCAGCGCCTCGAGCGCGCGCCCAAGTCGGCCATAGGCCGGACGATGACCCGCTCGCGCCATGCCCACGTGGTGCGCCTCATCCACGACGACAAAACCGACACGTACACCTTCAGCGAAGCGTGAAGCGTGGTGATCGAGAAACTCCGGAGTGGTGAGTACGACGTCGAGCGTCCCGTCGGCAAGCGCGGAGAAGGCCTCGTCGCGCGCCGTTGGCGATGATTCCCCTGTCACCGTGCGCACCCATAGCCCCGCTTCCGCGAACACCTCCTCGAGATGGAACGCCTGATCTGCGACGAGCGCCCGAAGCGGGTACACGAAGACTGAGGCGAGACCGGACCTCAGGGCTGTACGCGCAGCGTGTAGGTGGAAGACGAGGGACTTGCCGCGCCCCGTCGCCATTATGAGTAGGCAGTTCTCGGCCATCCCCAGGTGAGCGAGTGCACGCTCCTGCGCGCCGTGCAAGCTCCGATCGCCCAGGAAGAGACGCACGAGGGCAGCGTCGAGTTCCCCCGCGGGGAGGGCCGAAAGCTCCTCGCGCTGCTGCGCGCGAACCTCTGCCCGGTTCTCCGCGCCGACCCGAACGTCTCGCCGAACGACCAGCACATTCACGCCGAGACTCCGACCCTCGACGCCACCCGTCACGTCGGTCACCTCGACGTCGTACGCGACACCGCTGTCGATCGTAGGCGCAAGTGCGGCGGCGAGTCTCCGGTTGAAGAAGCCGACCTGGTCGCCGAAAGGATCGAAGAGCGCTATCGCGTTCGCGTCGTGGGGATTCTCCGGCTGCCTTTCGAGCCGAAGTGGGGTTCCGGGTTCCAGACGTACGAGCAGCTCCTGTCGGCCCTCGAAGGTAACCCCGGCAAGCTTTGTGTGGAACGATTCGGCGTCCGCGATGCCGCCGTACTCCTCGCGGGCGATGATCTCCTCCGCTCGCGCGAAGAGGTCGTCCACGAGCGCCGCCGCGGGCGCCTCCTCGGGCTGCTCGCGCTCGGCAACAGCACGGACGACGAGCTGTACTCGACGGTAGCCGCGCCATTCGTCCGCCACGAGCTCGTACGCAATG
>JAOUET010000267.1 GCA_029858605.1 Coriobacteriia bacterium
CCAGGTAATGCGCGAGACGGGTGGGCAGGCGAACCCGAAGGTCGTGAACGAGATTCTCGCGCGCAAGCTATCGGGGTAGCCCTCGTGGCAGCGCGTGGCGCCAATGGATCGACTCGAGTCATCCACGCTGCCGGGGGAGTGGATTCCCTTGTCCGGACGGGCGCGGATCAGGGTCGGCACCAGCGGGTGGTCGTACGATCACTGGCAAGGGGCGTTCTATCCAACCGGAGTCAAGCCGTCAGAGCGCCTGGCGTGGTACGCAACGCGTTTCCCGACAGTGGAGGTCAACGCAACCTTCTACCGGCTGCCGAGCGAGAAGGTCGTCCGGGGGTGGCGTGATGCGGTGCCACCCGGTTTCGCGTTCGCGGTGAAAGGCAGCCGCTTCATCACTCACTATCGCAAGCTGGTGGATGTGGGTGACGCCGTCGCGACCTTCTGCGGGCGGCTGGCCGTGCTCGGCGAGAAGCTCCGGGTCGTGCTGTGGCAGCTGCCCCCGGGCCTGTCACGCGATACGGCTCGTCTCGAGTCGTTCCTCGGGGTTCTGCCCGGCAACCTGCGGCACGCCGTGGAGTTCCGAGAGACCTCATGGCTCACGAGCGATGTCTTCGAGGTCCTCCGAGCGCGCAACGTGGCGCACGTGCACGTCAGTAGCGACGCGATGCCGATCGACCTCACCACGACGGCTGATTTCGCCTACGTACGCTTCCACGGGCTTGCGGGCTACCATGGCGAGTATGTCGAGCGGGCGCTGCTGTCGTGGGGCGCATTCCTGTGTGCGGAGCGAGACAAGGGGCATGACGCCTACGTCTACTTCAACAACGACGCGAACGCGTGCGCTCCGCGGGACGCCGTGCGGCTGCAGGAGATGTGTGCCGCGAGCCGCCAAGGTGTCGGAGCGAACGGGGACTGATACGGAGTTGGTGCGCACCGCGTGGCGCGCACGCTTCCGGAGCGGTACCTTTGGGCGAAGGGAGTGTTGCCGGTGGAGAACAGAGGTCCGCTCACGCAGGTGCTTGCAGCCGTCGGCGGCCTGCTGGTGTTCGGCGTAGCGCTCAGCGTACTCACGGGTGACTGGCGAACGCCCATTTCGCTGGCGCAGGTCGCCTGGTTCGGCGGCGCTGCCCTCTCGTACGCCGCGCTGCGTGCTCGAGCGTGGCTCAAGGTCATAGTGACCGGATTCGGTCTGTGCATCGGGGCGCTCGTGCTCGGACTGCCTCTGGGCGGACTGGTTGGCGGTGGAGCCCAAGCCCGACTCGCGATCGCTATCGTGCTCGTGGCGCTCTACTATGCCGGGCTCGTGGTCATGACCGTTGGCTGGCTCTTGTTGCTCAGGAATCTGTACGTTGGCCGCAATAGGGCCGTCGAGCCGTCGACGGATCTGTCGGAGTCGCCTGCGGGGGTGCACGAACCGCCTCCCGCATCGCCGGACACCTTGGAGTAGGCGCCGTGGTGCTGAACGGCTTCGGAGTTGCTGGGTATGAAACCAATGTGGTCCGTACGCGGACCGAATCACGGAAGCTGCAACGTCCAGGCACGCGGCACCGTCGGTGGTAGGGAGGCGGCGATGTCCGCGCACTATAAGGAGCGAGTCGCGCTCATCGAAGCGGGCTCCCCGGGTCTGAATATCTACTCACACGTAGCCATGGGTCGAGGCATCGCCCTGCTTGCGACAGTCCTTTACGATGCCGGCTACGAGTCGCGGGCGTTCATAGAGGACATCAGCGGCAAGGGTTCCATCGACTGGTCGTGGGTTCGTGGTGCCGATGTCGTGGGCTTCTCGGCACTCACCTGTACGATGCCCCGGACACGCGAGCTCATCGAGCGTGCCCGCATCGAGAACCCCGCGGCCACGATCCTGCTCGGCGGTCCCGAATCGACGTGCAACCCACGGCGCAGTTTCGAAGCGGGAGCGGACCTCGTGCTCAAGGGTGAGGCCGAGTTCAGTCTGCCCCGACTACTCGACGTGCTTGCCGGTCGCAGCTCTGAAGGCTTCGCGGACGTACCGGGCCTCGTCTGGCGCGAGGAGGGCATCTTGCGCGAAGGTCCGGCTCCGAGACAGCTAACGCGCGAGGAACTCGACACCCTCCCACTGGTAGACCGTTCTCTCATCCACGAAGTGGACAGCGGTTCCGTGGCGTCCGTGTGGCGCGCGCGTGGCTGCCCGAGCCGGTGTGACTTCTGCGAGGTGTGCGAGATCTGGCCCCGCTATG
>JAOUET010000063.1 GCA_029858605.1 Coriobacteriia bacterium
CCAACAGCCACGTGTGCTACACTTCTGCCTGCACTTTCTTCAGGGCGGGGTGAAAGTCCCCACCGGCGGTGAAAGCCCGCGAACCCCTGATGTCAGGGGCCGACCCGGTGAGATTCCGGGGCCGACGGTCACAGTCCGGATGGGAGAAGGAAGGTTGTCGCAATCGTGCGTCTGTTCAGTGACGTATCATCGTCGATCACCGACCCCTACCTTCGTCGCGCGTGCGAGCTCGCACAGCGCGGTCTAGGCACCACGTCACCCAACCCCATGGTCGGTTGCGTGGTAGTCGCAGACGGACGAATCGTGGGCGAGGGATATCACGAATCCGCGGGACAACCTCACGCCGAGGTGCTCGCCCTGCAAGACGCGGGTGACGCCGCCCGAGGCGCGGACGTCTACGTTACCCTGGAGCCCTGCAACCACACCGGTCGCACTCCGCCGTGCACCGAAGCCCTCATCGACGCGGGCATCGCCAGTGTCCTCATCGGCATGGCCGATCCCAATCCGGAAGTCGAGGGGGGAGGCGCCGCAAGGCTCGCTGCTGCTGGAGTCGACGTGTGCCTCGCCGAAGACCCATCGCCTTGCGAATCCCTCAACGAGCCGTGGCTCAAGTGGGCGCGCACGGGAAGACCCTTCGTGCAGGTGAAGGTCGCCGTCTCTCTCGACGGCCACGCCTCCGCACAAAGCGGCGCGAAGACCGTCATTAGCGGCACCGGCGGGCGTTCGGTCACGATGCGCCTCAGGGCCGCTGCTGACGCCGTTCTTGTCGGGGCCGAGACCGCGCTAATAGACCAGCCGAGACTCACGGCCAGGGATGCAGACGACCGGGACACCGACCGCCAGCCCCTGCGAATAGTGTGGGGGCGGACCGGTGTACCCGATCTGGACCTCTTTCACGACGCGCTCGGCCCCGCGATCGCGCTACTACCGCGTGCCGATCCTCCGTACGCCAGCGCGCGGCCGCAAGACGCTGAGGTCTTACAGTACGAAGACGCGGACGACCCGCTGTCTGCCCTCGACGCGCTGGGAAGTCGAGGGATCGTACGGCTGCTCGTCGAGGCAGGACCGGCGCTGTTGACGGCACTTCTGAAGGCCGGAGCCGTGGACGAGTTGGTGCTGGTTCACGGCGGCGGCTTCGCCGCCGCGAGCGCACCCCCGCTTTTCGTGGGAGAATCCCCCGGGGGGACCACTTGGCTCGAACGGTCGCTTTCGGCGATCGAAGCGGGCGTGGTGGACGAGGACGCGATCACTGTCTGGCGGCCCAAGCGTCCACCCGAGTGAAGATGAAGGAAGGAAGCGAGCGAGCATGTTCACTGGACTGGTCGAATCCACAGGGATCGTCACGCGCTTCGAGCGTGCGAACGGAGGCTTGCGGATCGAGGTGTACGCTCCTGAGTTCGGCCGTGACATGGCCATCGGGGACTCGATTGCGGTGGACGGAGCGTGTCTCACGGTAATCAAGTTCATCCGGGGGGCGTTCCTGGCCGACATCAGCGAGCAGACCGGCGCCCGTACGACGCTGGGGCAATTGCGTTCCGGAGCCAAGGTCAACCTCGAGCGAGCGCTCAGGCTCTCGGACCGTCTGTCCGGACATCTCGTGACGGGTCACGTAGACGGACTCGGGTCGCTGGTGATGCGTCATCCTGCCGGCAATTCGGCCATCTACCAGTTCCAAGCTCCTCCCGAGCTGATGGAGTACATCGTCGCGAAGGGCTCCGTCGCAGTCGACGGCGTGTCCCTGACGGTTGCACAGACTCGTGACGACGGTTTCGCTGTCGCGGTCATCCCGCACACCGAGGAGTCGACGACACTCGCCGAGAAGGCCACCGGATCGGCCGTGAACATCGAGGTCGACATGATGGCGAAGTACGTGAAGCGGTTCGTCGGCATGTACATGGGTGTCGACACCGAGCACCCGAAACCCGGACGCCGTGGCCTGGGTGACCTCCTCGACGAGTTCGCGGAGGGCAGGTGAGCCCCGTGAACGAGGAAGCCAACGTGTCCTTCGCATCCGTCCAAGATGCAATCTCGGACATCCGACAGGGGCACATGCTGATCGTCGTAGACGACGAGGACCGCGAGAACGAGGGCGATCTCTTGATGGCGGCGGAGATGGTGACGCCGGAAGCGGTGAACTTCATGGCGACCCACGGGCGCGGTCTCATATGCCTGCCCCTAACCGGCGAGCGCCTGGACGACCTGCGAATCCCGCCGATGACCGCCGAGAACACCTCGGCCCAAGGGACGGCTTTCCACGTGAGCATCGGCGCGAAGGGCAAGATCACCACTGGGATCTCGGCTCACGACCGAGCCGAGACGATACTCACCGCAATCGATCCGGCGACCACTCCCGGGGACATATCCATGCCTGGCCACGTCTTCCCCTTGCGTGCGAAGCAGGGCGGCGTTCTGGAACGCGCCGGACACACCGAGGCAGCCGTCGACCTCGCGAGGCTGGCCGGGCTTTACCCAGCAGGCGTCATCTGCGAGATCATGAACGCCGACGGAACCATGGCGCGTCGACCGGAGCTGGAGCGCACCGCCGCCGAATTCGGCCTGAAGATGGTGACTGTGGCCGACTTGATCAGGTACAGGCGCCGCAACGAGCGACTCGTCGAGAGGACGTCCACCGTGCATCTCCCCACCCGCCATGGGGACTTCCTGGCACACGCGTACACTTCGCTGCTTGACGGCTCCACGCACGTCGCGCTGGTTGCAGGCGATGTCGCGGGACGCGACAACGTCCTCGTGCGCGTGCATTCCGAGTGCCTCACGGGCGACGTATTCCACTCCTTGCGCTGCGACTGCGGCGCTCAGCTAGAAGAGGCGATGCAGCGCGTCCAGGAGACCGGTGAAGGCGTCGTCCTCTACATGATCGGCCACGAGGGACGAGGGATCGGGCTGGCCAACAAGATGCGCGCGTATGAGCTGCAGGAGCTAGGGGCGGACACAGTGGAAGCGAACGAGGCGCTCGGGTTTCCTGCGGATCTGCGCGACTACGGCATCGGGGCTCAGATCCTCGTAGACCTCGGCCTGACTTCCATGCGCCTGATGACGAACAATCCCACGAAGATCGTGGGACTCGAGGGATACGGGCTCACCATCACCGAGCAAGTTCCACTTGAAGTCGCCGCGTGCCCTCAGAACATCCGATACCTGCGCACCAACCGGGAGAAGCTCGAGCATCGCCTCGTGCTTCCCGACGACGCGTAGCCGAGCCGAAGGAGACGTGAGATGACCACATTCGAAGGCAACCTGATCGGTACGGGGTTGAAGATCGGTATCGTGGCGAGCCGCTTCAACGAGCTGCTCAGCAACCGCCTTGTCGGCGGCGCACAGGACGGGCTCGCCCGCCACGGCGTGGAGCCAGCCGACGTCGATCTCGTGTGGGTGCCCGGCGGCTTCGAGATCCCCTTGGCTGCAAAGACCCTTAGCGACTCCGGACGCTACGACGTCGTGATCGCGCTGGGAGTCATCATCCGCGGAGGTACGCCGCACTTCGAGTACATCGCCTCCGAAGTCGCTAAGGGAGTCGCGAAAGTCTCGCTCGACACTGGCATCCCCGTGGTGTTCGGCGTCATCACCGCAGACACCATCGAGCAGGCAGTCGAGCGGGCCGGGACGAAGGCCGGCAACAAGGGCTGGGACGCAGCGCTTTCGGCGATAGAGATGGCGAATCTGCTGAAGTCCGTCTCCGGCAGCGAGGTCTAGAAAACCCGAGCTCAGACACAGAGAAGCCCCGACGATAAGCTCATGCTACGTCGGGGCTCCCCCTCGCGAGTCCAGTGGGTTCTCGCCACCCTGTGGCTGTCAACCTTGGACCGTTTCGCATCGGCCGCCTCGAGAGGCGGGCCTCAACCCTAGCAGAACGACTGGGGCCCAACAAGCGACCGTGTGTTCTATTCGATGAGTGGAGAAATGTCCGACGCGAACGGTCCGCGCCTATCACCGTGCGGTAGAATCCGAAGGACGGGGAGAAGCGTTCGCCGGGGTGGGGAGTCGCTATGGCCGACGAACAGGGCAGTGTGCTTGAGTCGACGGAACCACCGGATGATTCTGAGGACGGAACGACGGTTCTAGAGTTGTTCGGAGTGAAACTGACCGTTCGTAACCCACGTCTGGCCGAAGTGCTGACGACCGAACTCCACGCTTCGTCCAACCTCGACGATCGTGCAGGCGATGGCGTTGTCGCGGGAGAACGTCGTCAAGAGGTGGGGCAAGCTGTCCCCGATGTCGTGCTGGCGCCACATTCCCCTCACGACGCGACTGTCGCACGCGGTCGCGCCGAGCTCAGAAAGCGAGCTGCCTCAGCAGCCGCGGCCTTGGGTTTCGAGGTGAACCAGAACGGCGTGTGGGAGTCGCCGACCGGATTCGCGATCCTCACGCGGACCGTGGACAGGCCGCTCACGCTCGCGGCTGCCGCGGATCTGTCGGAGAAGCTCGACCACGTCGCCCAGGAGCTATCCGAGCTGTCGCCGCTATCGCTCCTGGTCGTGGAGTCTCAGGACATCGCGAACGTATTCAGGGTGGCCATACGTCAGCGACATGCCTACGACCGCATGCGCACGATCACGATAGACAATCTGGAGTTCCTCCGCTCGCTCATGGCCGGCCAAGTCATCGATCACGCCCAAGCCGTGGTACTGCTGGCTCCTGTGGCCGGTATCGATGTCGGGGAGGTTCTCTCGATCGTGAGGTCCGCCGCTGCCGAGGACGAGCCGGAACCCTTGACCGAGTGATCGTCGTCCTTCGTCGCAGCACCTCGCCCGGAATGCCAACGGCAGCAAGACAGGCCGCGCGACCTTCTCGGCGCATTGGCTTGACACGCCGCGAACGCCACCCTACCGTGAAATCATAGCGTTTGAGTAAGGATTGGACTCTGGAATGCGGCTTACCGCGAGAAGCGAATACGGGCTCCTGGCGATGATAGAACTAGCGCAGCGCGAGGGCGAAGGTCCTGCCAGCGCTCGCGAGATATCCGAGCTACAGGGCATACCGCCGAAGTACCTAGAGCAACTCCTCGTCGCGCTCAGGAAGGCCGGGCTCGTTACGGCGAGTCGCGGAGCACGCGGCGGCTTCTCGCTCGAGCGTCGACCGTCAGAGATCACGGTTCTCGAGATCGTCGAGGCTCTCGAGGGCCCTCTCAGCTCCACGGTGTGCGACGACGAGCGTTCGGCCGCCTGCGGCAAGATCGGCGCCTGCGCGGCGAGCGGTGTGTGGAGCCGCGCGACTCAAGCGCTTCGCGACGTCTTCGAGGCCACGAGACTGTCGGATCTCGCGCTGGAGCAACAGCGCCTCGAAACCGACGACACCCGCAGCGCATAAGGAAGATGCCGCGATGACGCCCCGGGTGTACCTCGACTATGCTGCCACGACTCCTGTCGACGAACGCGTGCTCGACGCAATGCTCCCGTATCTGAAGGACGACTTCGGCAATCCCAGCAGCCTGTATGCCGAAGGCCGTGCCGCGCGAGCCGCACTCGAGGAGGCGCGCGAGTGCGTTGCGAGCCTCATAGGCGCTGCGCACCCGAACGAGGTCGCATTCACGGCCGGCGGTACCGAGGGAGACAACGCGGCGATAATCGGCATCGCGCATCGGGCCCGGCCCGAACGCGGGCACGTCGTCATCTCGGCCTTCGAACACCACGCGGTGCTCGAGGCAGCCGACCGCCTGCAGAAGCAGGGTTGGGACGTTACCCGCCTGAGGCCCGATGCGTGCGGAATCGTGCAGCCGGGATCCCTCGCCAAGGCCATGCGTGACGACACGACTATCGTCGCCGTTATGCACGCCAACAACGAACTCGGCACGGTGCAGCCCGTGCGCAAGCTTGCCGAGATCTCCCATGAGGGCGGCGCGTACTTCCACACGGATGCCGCTCAGTCCCTGGGCAAGATCCCCTTCGACGTCGACGATCTCGCAGTCGATTCCGCGGCATTCTCCGGCCACAAGATCTACGCCCCGAAAGGCACCGGCGCGCTCTTCGTCAGGCGCCGAACGCCGTTCGAACCTCTCATCGTAGGAGGCGGCCAGGAGTTCAAGAAGCGCAGCGGCACGCAAAGCGTGGCGGGCGCAGTAGCCTTCGCGACCGCGCTTCAGATCATGCTCGAGAGCCGCCTCGAAGAGGAGAAGCGCCTCGGACTCCTCAGGGATCGCATCGTCACAGACGTCATCGCCCGAATCGAGGGCGCGCGCGAGACAGTGAGCACCGAGCAGCGCCTGCCCAACATCGCCCACCTGATCTTCTCCGGGACCGAAGGGGAGGCCCTCCTGCTGCAACTCGACGAGGCGGGCATCGCCGTGTCGACCGGCTCCGCCTGTTCATCCGGATCGACCGAGCCCAGCCACGTCCTTTCGGCAATCGGGTGTCCCATCGACGACGCGCATGCCTCCATCCGGGTCTCTGTCGGGCGATACACGACGGCAGACGATGTCGACTGTTTCCTCGAAATCCTGCCCGGCATCGTGGAACGCCTCAGGTCTCTGTCGCCTGAAGCACGGCGGGGCCGAGCCTAGAGCGGCCAGACCGCGTACCCTACTCGAGGAGCAGCGTATGGCGATCGTGTGGGTCGCGATGAGCGGCGGTGTAGACAGTACGGTCGCCGCCGCACGTCTCCTCGACCAGGGTCACGACGTCACCGGCGCCACCATGCGCCTGCTGCCGGAGGGACATCTGGCCTCTCACGACGACTGTCTCCTCTCCGCAAAGGCCGCGGCCCACGCGCTGGGGATAGAGCACGTCCTGGTGGACCTCTCGGACGACTTCGAGCACCTCGTTCTCGCCCGTGTCGCCGACGCCTACGCGCGCGGCACGACACCCAACCCCTGCGTAGTCTGCAACGAGTGCATCAAGTTCGGCCTCCTCTTCGATGCGGCAATGGAAGCGGGCGCCGAGCTGTTCGCCACGGGCCACTACGCCAGGGTCTCCCGTGACGAACGTGGGCGACCGCAGCTCCTTCGCGCGCGCGACCGAACGAAAGATCAGACCTACTTCCTCTACCGGCTGCCGGAGGATGTCCTGCTTCGTTCGCTGTTTCCCATCGGCGAATCCTTGAAGAAGGACGTGATTGCCGAAGCGGAGACTCTGGACCTCCCGGAGACGGAACGGCCCGAGAGCCAGGACGTGTGCTTCGCTGTACGGGGAAATCTCGCGCGCATGGTGGTCGAACGCCACCCGGAATCGGGAATCGAGGGCGACGTTGTCGATGTGTCGGACACGGTACTCGGGCGACACACGGGTATCGCGCGCTACACGGTGGGCCAGCGCAAGGGTCTCGGTATCGCCGCCGAGACAGCGCTTGTCGTCGTGGCGATCGATGCGCGCCTGAATCGACTGGTAGTCGCGCCCGTGGACGAGTCTGACGTCAACGGTCTGGTCGCCGAAGACATCCAATGGCGCGGACCTCATGACGCCGACGTTCGCTGCGACGTCCAGATCCGCTACAGGAGCCCGGCGGTGCCCGCACGCGCCATCGCACAAACAGATCGCCTGGAGGTGACTTTCGAGTCTTTGCAGCGCGGCATCGCTCCCGGCCAAGCTGTCGTATGCTATGCGGGAGAAATCTGCCTCGGAGGAGGGGAGATACGAGCGCGCCGATGATTGACTGCCACGTTCATACAAGCAGATGCGGTCACGCGAAGGGAGACGTCGCAGACTACGTCGCGGTCGCCCTAGCCAAGGGAGTCACCGTCCTCACGTTCACCGAACACGTGCCCCTGCCGGAACGGCTCGACCCTTCGCGAATATATGCGATGGCCCCCGAGGACATGCCTGCCTACGAAGCCGAAGTCCGCGAAGCCGCGCAGTCCGCTGGCGACATGCGAGTACTCCTTGGAGTGGAAGCCGACTGGCTTCCCGACGACCCGGACTACGATGTCGCCCACCTTCTCACGACGATGGACGTCGACGTCGTGCTCGGTTCCGTTCACTTCGTCGAGGGCTGGGCGTTCGACGATCCGCATCTGATCGACCGCTACTCGGACATCGACATCGACGATCTTTGGGAGTCGTATTTCTCGGCGCTGAACGCCGCGACCGCCAGCGCCATCTTCGATGTGATCGCCCACCCGGATCTCGTCAAGAAGTTCTGCTACATGCCCTCTTTCGACCCTGCCGAGCTGTACGACGAGGCCGCCAGGACGATGGCGGCGGCCGGGGTCGTCGCAGAGCTGTCGACCGCAGGCCTGCGCAAACCGTGCGCGGAGTTGTATCCTTCGGCAGCGTTTCTCGATCGGCTCTTCGCCCACCGCGTGCCCGTAACCATAGGTTCCGACGCCCACCGGCCCACGGAAGTCGGCTACGAGTACGACGCAGCGCGGTCAGCCCTTCGCGAAGTGGGATACGAGAGCACCGTGTACTTCGTGAATCGCCAACTCGAGGAGATCGCTCTATGACGCCTCCGGTCACAGTCGCTGACGTCGAGCATGCCATCGCGGAGGCCTTTCCTCCCGAGTGGGCCGAAGAATGGGACAACGTCGGTCTCGTCGTGGGAGACCCCGCATCTGCCGTTTCCGCAGTCTTCGTGACCCTGGACGCGACCGTCGCCTCGATTGCCTCGGCAGTCGAGGCGGGAGCGAACGTCCTCGTGTCGCATCACCCTGCCACACTCGAGAAGCACTCCGTGCTGCGGCCGGATGTGACCGGCTGCCGCGTTCTCTTCGAGGCCTGCAGCCGATCGGTAGCGCTGATCTCGGCGCACACGAATCTCGATCGGAGCCCTGAAGGGCCCGTTCGGCTTGCGAGGGCACTCGATCTCCCCGACGGAGAACCTCTGGAGTCCGGCACGCTGGACGAATGTCTCCTTACCGTCTACGTGCCGGAGTCATCCCTGGACGCCGTTGTCGAGGCGATGGACTCCGCCGGCGCCGGAAGGATCGGCATGTATCGGGGATGTTCCTTCTCTGTACGAGGGGAGGGGCGATTCGAAGGTCTCACAGGATCCGCTCCGAACGTGGGTACGGCAGGCGAGCCCACGGTGTCCGACGAGGTTCGGGTCGAACTCGTGTGTCCGTCTTCTCGAGTGGATGCAGTGATGTCGGCCGCAAGGCGTGCTCATCCATACGAGGAGCCGTTGATCGTCGCATCAGATGTGCGCGTTTCCCG
>JAOUET010000268.1 GCA_029858605.1 Coriobacteriia bacterium
AGCACCGCCTCGGCATCACGCGCAAGCTGCGATATGGCCTCGTACAGCGGCCCGGACGGAATCTCCTCGCACCCGATCTCCAGCAGCAGCGTCCGGCTCACGAAGCTCCCCCGTCCCCCGCCTCGGACACACCTTCGGGACTCGCGCCTTCCTGGCTCGAATCGCCGACGGACTCTCCATGGACCTGCGCGACGTATGCCTCACAGCACGCCTTCGACAGCGCGCGTACCCGTCCGATGAACCCGACACGCTCCGCGACAGCGATCGCGCCTCGCGCATCCAGCAAGTTGAAGGCGTGCGAGCACTTGAGAACGTAGTCGTACGCGGGCAGCACGACGCCGCCCTCCAGCAGACGCTTGCACTCGGCCTCGTAGATATCGAAGAGGCGGTACAGCATGTCGGTGTCGGCAAGCTCGAAGTTGTGCTTCGAGTACTGCTTCTCGTTCTCCAGGAATACGTCACCGTACGTGAACCGCGTTCCGTTCGAACCCTCCGCCCAAACGATGTCGAACACGCTGTCGACACCTTGGATGTACATCGCAAGGCGTTCCAACCCGTACGTGATCTCCGCAGGAACAGACTGGCAATCGAAACCCCCTACCTGCTGGAAGTAGGTGAACTGCGTGACCTCCATCCCATTCAGCCACACCTCCCAGCCCAGTCCCCACGCTCCCAGAGTCGGCGACTCCCAGTCGTCCTCCACCAGTCTCACGTCGTGCTCGGCCGGCTCGATCCCGATGGCCCGCAGCGAATCCCAATAGAGGTCCAGAACGTCGTCCGGGCTCGGCATCAGGACTACCTGGTACTGGTAGTAGTGCTGAAGTCGGTTCGGGTTCTCGCCGTATCGTCCGTCGGTAGGTCGACGAGACGGCTGTACGTACGCCGTGCGCCACGGCCGCGGATCCAGCGTTCGCAGCGTGGTCGCGGGATGAAAGGTTCCCGCACCCACCTCCATGTCGTAGGGCTGCAGAACGACACAACCCTGGTCAGCCCAGTAGCGCGACAAGGCGAGGATTATGTCTTGATACGTCAGGATACTCATCGGTCGGGAACCCCTAGAGTCATGGCCGACGGTCACTTGTGCGTAGAGCTTCGCTCAGCGTGCAGGATACCGTACATCACTGGTGTGGCAAGCGGCTCATCCCGCCCGCATCGCGTACATGTCCAGTGCCTTCATCTTCGCGGGCACGTGATACGCCACGAAACCGCGAAGCAGATCCAGCGTCTGACGTACCGTTTCCGAGTCTTCGTGTGCCGAAGCCACCTCGGCCATCGTGGAACTCAGCATCCGCTCCAACTGCGAGCGCCCGTCCTCGCTGAACCTGACGACCGCCTCCCCGCTGCCGCAATCCGGACACACTATCCCACCCGCCGCCAGCGAGAACCCGCTGCCCCCTTCGGCGCTCGCGGCGCATGCGGCGCACGACTCCAACTGGGGCCGGTAGCCGTGCATCGCCATAGCCTTCACGAGGAATGCCGATACGATCTGTGGCAGACGGCTCACGTCGGCGACCTCGAGCGCTGCAAGCGTGGCGTCGCCCAGGCCGAAGAGCCTATCTTCCGCCTGACCTTCCAGGGACATCTTGTCCAGCACGTCCGCCACGACCGCTGCCGCCGAAGCTCTGTCGAAGTCCTCGCGCACGGCCGAATGCGTGACTACTGTGTCCGCCTCGGTGATCACGTCCAGATTGCGCCCTGTGTGGAGCAGCAAGTCCACGACACTGTGCGGCTCCAGACGACCCCCGAACCGGGAGCCCGGCTTGCGGACGCCTTTCGCGACGGCCCGTATCTGGCGACCGTCTTCGGCAAGTAGGTTCAGAATGCTGTCCGTCTCTCCCAGCTTCGTCTTGCGCAGCACGAGCGCCCTCGCGTGATATGACGGCATCGTGTGCCTCTCAGACGCGTGCCGCGTACGCGTCGAGTATCTCGGCACCTGAGGAAGTGCCAAGTCTGTCGGCACCCGCTTCGATCATCTGCAGCGCCGTTTCGACGTCTCTGATTCCCCCCGCCGCCTTCACGCCGAAGTCCTCTCCCACTTCCGCGCGCATGACCTCGACGTCTCGCACCGAAGCCCCACGCGGCCCGAAGCCAGTCGACGTCTTCACGTAGCGTGCGCCCGCGGCAATCGCGAGTGTGCAACCGCGCCTTATGTCGTCCTCCTCCAAGTAGCCCGTGTCGAGGATCACCTTGACCAG
>JAOUET010000002.1 GCA_029858605.1 Coriobacteriia bacterium
ATACGAGACGGCACACGAGCACTTCGAGCCGGTACTTCCCGAGAAGTACATCGTGTTGGTCGCCTATCCGGAGTCTCGGCGAGCGGCGGTAGACGCGTCGCTCTCGGGGATCGTCCAGTCCGCCGGAGGTGAGGAACTGCCTCAGGAGACGGCCGAACACGAGTGGGAGTTGCGGTTCGCCCCTATGCGCCTGAAGCGGATAGGCCCCTCTCTCGTGCCGACCGAGGTCGTGGTGCCACTCGCGGAACTCGCTTCCGTCCTTGAAGAGATAGACGCGAAGATAGACCAGCCGTTCGTTCTGGAAGGCATGCACGCCAAAGGCGACCGCGTCGTGCTCCTCGGCTTCGTGCCTCATGACGAGCGGAGTCTCGCGTTCAACCTCGCCTTTGCACTGTCGCTCTCGGTCATCAAGATAGCCAAGAAACATGGTGGCTCGGCGTACTCCACGGGTGTGTACTTCCGGCGCGAAGCTGATTCGGTGCTCGGCAAGGAGAAGGTCCGGGCCTTGTCGGAGCACAAGGCGGCGGTCGATCCGGCAAGGCTGCTCAATCCGGGGAAGGTGCTCGGATCCGGCTTGATCGACGTGTTGATGGGCGGCGCTGCGGCGTTCGAGCCGCTGGTGCGCCCGATCGCGAATGCCGCGAGGCCCCCAAGGCGCCGAGGAGATATTGCGAAAGAGAAGAACGGTGTTCCGGGTGACGTCGCCTTCATGGCATATGCCTGCGCTCGCTGCGGGTATTGCGTGCCGACGTGCGAACAGTACTCGGGCCGCGGCTGGGAATCGCACTCGCCGCGCGGCAAGTACGCCTTCCTCCGCGAGGTCATCGAGGGTCGGGAGGAGTTCGACCGCAAACAGGTCGACACGTTCCTGGTCTGCACGACATGCGAGGTATGCAATACACGCTGCCAACTGCAGCTTCCCGTCGAGCACAACTGGATGGCGATGCGCGGCAGGCTGGTGGACGAAGAGAAGCGCGGGACCTTCCCTCCATTTGAGATGATGGCGGCGTCGCTGCGCGGCGAGAACGACATATGGGCAGGAAAACGCGAGAATCGCGCGGACTGGGTGCCCGAAGATGTTGCCGCCAGGATTCCTGAGCAGTCCGACATCGTGTACTTCGCGGGCTGCACGGCGAGCTACGTGGAAACGGACATCGCCGAGGCGAGCATCCGGCTCTTGCAGGACGCCGGGTACGATGTGGGCTACATGGGAACGGATGAGGCCTGCTGCGGCATCCCGATGAAGGTGGCCGGGAAATGGGACTTGTTCGAGGAGATCTACGAGCACAACACCGAAGAGGCACGGAAGCGTGGGGCCAAGACGATCGTCACGTCCTGTCCGGCGTGCGGACTCGTCTGGAAGGAGATCTACGCCAATCTCGCGGCACAGCGAGGCGAGGAGTACGAGTTCGAGGTCAAGCACTACTCGGAGCTAGTCTCGGAGGCGATAGCCGAAGGCAAGCTCCAGCTCGGCAGCAGCCCGTTCAATGGCAGTAGGGTGACTTTCCACGACTCGTGTCACGCGGGCAGAGCGCAGGGCCTCTACGAACCTCCGCGGGAGATGCTCAAGGCGATTCCCGGTGTGGACTACGTCGAGATGGAGCACAACCGCGAGGAGGGGCTGTGCTGCGGCTCCGTTCTCACGCTCGTGGGAGAGATGCCGGTAGCTCCCGTTCTCGGCAACGAGCGGCTTCAGGAGGCTGTTGACGTCGGAGCGGACACGGTCGTGGCATTGTGCCCGTGCTGTCAGGTACAGCTTCGCGACAGCAACATCAAGAATGAACTCGGCCTGAAGATCGACGATCTGTCACGCGTAGTAGCAGAAGCCGCTGGCTACACGATTCCGGAAACATCGGACTTCTCGATGTACATGTGGGGCTACTTCGAGAAGTTCATCGTTCTCCTGCAACCGGAGAACATGGCTGAGTTCATGACCCGGATCTTCCCGCAGATGATGGACGCGATGCCCTTCGGCATGAAACCGATGATGAAGTCGATGAAGTACGTGCCCGGTGGTCTTGCGATGATGGGCAAGATGATGCCGGTGCTGTTCCCACTGCTCGCGCCCGGTGTGCTCAAGACGGTCATGCCCGACATGGTACGCGAGGTCGAGGACTACATCGGCGAGATGCCCGACGACATGGCAGAGCTGATACCCGGACTTCTGCCGAAGACAATGGAGTCGCTCATGCCGACCTACCTGCCTGAACTCATACCGCACCTGACACCGATGATGATCGAGTACATCCGAACCGAGATGTAGAGTCCGGCCGACACAGGCTCACCAAGCGGGGCGGCGGCCGAAGCGAGCCGCCGCTCCGCGTATTCTGAGCGATTCACCCAGCGAGACTTCCCTGCCACCCGCAGTGTGACGAGGTTGGCACGGAAGCTGTGATTTGGCCGACCGTACTGTGACGACAGGCGATCAAGTGTGTGTCAAGTCACAAAGTGCAACGGCCGATAAACCAGTCATGAGAACTCATACTTCCAGAGAGCAGTCGGTCGCCAGACTGCGGGCTATCCCGATGTTCGCAGACCTCTCCGCCGAAGACATCGATACCTTCGCGGACATGGTGCAGTACCGCACGTATCCGAAGAACTCGTTCATCGTCAACCAGAACGACATCGGTTCTACGATGTACCTGCTTGTCTCCGGTCGCGTGAAGGTCTCCCTTGCATCTCCGGACGGCAAGGAGCTCGCACTGAACTACCTGGAGGCGCCCGCTCACTTCGGCGAGATGAGTCTCGTAGACGCGGAGCCGCGCTCAGCGGACGTGATAGCCGTGACGGATGTCGAACTGTTCTCGCTCGACGCGAAGGATCTGTCTTCGGCAATCCAGCTCAACCCCAGGCTCGCACTCTCCCTGATCGCGACCCTGTCGCGTCGCCTGCGGCACACGATCGCACGCCTCGAGGACATGGCGTTCCACGATGCGACGCACCGCGTGATGCGCGTGCTGCTGAATGTGGCGACAGCCAGCTACGAAACGCGCGGCGTTCCCGTAATCCAGGGGCTCACGCACTACGACATAGCAACGCTGGCCGGCACATCACGCGAGACGGCCAGCCGAATCATCTCGAATCTCGCAAAGGAAGGGGTAGTGGCCACGAAGGGCCGGAAGATCGTGGTCGACCTCATCAAGCTGCGGGAGCGTCTCGAGGGTCAGTAGCAGATCGCCCCGCCCGCCTTCGGCCATCGCGAAAGAGCAGCCAGGAAGGCACCGCCACGCGTGCAGCGCGCTCGCCTCATCACGTCGGTTACTGCGTTTGGCGGCCTGGGCACATATCGAATGACCCAACGGCACGGGGGCTGGAGACGCTCATGAAGGAATTCACCCTTGCGGAACTCGCGTCGTTCGACGGCACCGACGGCAAGCGCGCATACGTGGCGTACGAAGGAACCGTCTACGACGTGACCGAGAGTGCCATGTGGGGTGACGGCGACCACGAGGGAATGCACCAGGCCGGGCAGGACCTGACCGAAGCACACGATGATGCACCGCACGACGTGTACGTGACGGACTTCCCCGAGATAGGCAAGCTCGTCTAGCCTAGGTTGGATGCGATCGCTTCGGACAGTTGGGGTGCGGCGCCGAGTCAGTCCCGCCTGAAGAGCGCGACGCACTCGACGTGGTAGGTCTGAGGGAACAAGTCGAGCGGTTGCACGGACTCGAGTTCGTATCCGTCGCCGGAGAGTGAAGCGGCGTCGCGCGCCAGGGTCGTTGGGTCGCAGGACACGTAGACCAGGCGCGACGGCGATGCGGATGCGATCGCTTCGAGCGTTCGTCCTTCGAGACCGGCTCTCGGCGGGTCGACGAGAACGACATCCGCCGAGCCTGCCTGGGCAACGACTATGGCCGCGTCTCCCGGGAGCACTTCCGCCGCCGTGTCGGAATCGTCGAGGTTTCTGCGCAGGTCGCTGAGCGCATAGCGTGACGACTCTATCGCAATGACGTCACCCGCTTCTCTAGCGAGTGGGACGGTGAACGTGCCCACGCCTGCGTAGACGTCGAAGACGCGATCTGAGGGCCGGAGTCCGGCTGTGGCCACGACCCGAGACACCAGTTCTTCTGCAGCTGTCGTATTCACCTGGAAGAACGACGGGGCCGAAACGACGTGGCGCGTGCCCCGGAGGCGTTCGGACCACCAAGGAAGCCCGCCTAGAACCTCGACCTGGACTACTTGTCTGGCAGCTTCTTCGCCCTTGAACAACACGCGAACGACACTGTCGGCTCCGGTCGCGTCTGCAAGGGTCTTTGCCGCGGCTTTTCGCGGAAACGGCCCCGGCGTCGTCCAGAGGGCGATCTGCAGGCCTCGCGTGTGCGTCGCCACACGCAGGGACACGCGTCGTATTCCCAGATCCTGACTTCCGGAGACGTACTTCAGCGCTCCGCGCAGAGCACGCGGGATTGCGCGCGCGCGTTTGGGAAGGAGGAGGCAGTCGTCGATATCGACGAGATTCGACGAAGCGGCTTCGGCGAAACCCAGCTCGAGCGCACCCCGTTTGGAGGTGGTCAGGAACTCGGCTTTGTTCCTGTAGCCGTAGCTTTCGCTAGCGGCGGAGCATTCAGACACAGCGACACGGGGGATGCGGCCGATGCGCTGGAGCGCATCGGCGACGGCAGCCGTCTTTGCCGCGCGCTGAACGGTGGCGTCGATGTGCTGCCACTGGCATCCGCCGCACGTGCCGAAGTAGGGGCATGGCGGCTCGACGCGGTCGGGAGACGGTTCTTGGAGACCCGTGATGCGCGCTCGAACGAAGCTCCCGTGATCCGATACGATGTCAGCCTCGACGACGTCGCCGGGACAGGTGGCGGAAACGAACGCGGTTCGCCCGTCTTCGAGTCGGGCGACACCGTCGCCGCCATATGCCATGCTAAGAATCTCGAGTCGCATCGCGTCTTCCGCTCATGTGATGCCGCCGGGTGGCGACAGCGCATATACTACCGTGTGGCGGGCGTACGGTGAGCATGTTGTCCTTGAGCAAGTCGCTTGCACTGCCGATACCTGCATTGTGCAGCGGTTTCGTCAGATGACGACACATGTCTCGATCAAGGTGACGAGGTCGAGCGAGGAGGGACCCGCTTGTGGCTGAGAAGAAGGTTCTTGTGGTCCACGAGGACGCGAGTCTGGTCGACCAGATCCGCGCGACTCTGGCGGAGTCCGGTGCCGACATCGAGGTCGTCAGTGCGCTGTCCGGTCCAAGGGCCATGGGCATGGTTGGAGCCCAGAAGCCCGATGTGATCGTGGTCGACGGCGAACTCGAGGGGATGGACGGCTATGCGCTCACTCAGCAGATCAAGGCTGACCCAGCCGCCGCCGAGGTCCCGATAGTGATCCTGTCGCTTGCGCCCAACGAGATGTCTGCGCTTCGAGCTCGCCAGGCGGGAGCCGCAGCGCATCTTCCGGCAAGCGGTCCGATGGTGCAGATAGTCCAGAAGATACTCACACTTGCGCAGCTCGAGGCCAGTGTTCCGGTGCCGGCGACGGCCGACCCGGCAGAGCACGGCACACCGCAGGCGGTCCGACCCTCAGCCGGTGTGGCCGCTGCACCCGCGCCTCTCGACGACGCATCGTACGGTGTGCCCCAGGCTGCTCCTGCGACCGCGCCGCCCGCTGCCTCGCCTCCGACGGCGCCAACGGCGCCAACGGAGCCGGTGGGTCCGGTCTCGGGCGGGCGTCTCGGCGGAGAACCTCCGAAGTCGGGCGACATACCACACATCGACGATCTTCTGCGATTGATGCTCGAGCGCGGAGGTTCCGACCTGCATGTCACGGTGGGCAGCTCGCCAGGCATCCGTCAGCGAGGCGACATCGTTCCCGTGGAGAACATGCGGCCACTGATGCCTCGCGACACTCAGGAGATGATCCTGAACCTGCTGTCGGAGGAGCAGCGCAAGCGTTTCGAGACCGAACTAGAGCTGGATTTCGCGTACAGCATTCCGGGCGTTTCGCGATTCCGCGCGAATGTGTTTCAGCAGCGCAACTCGATGGGTGCCGTGTTCCGCGTCATTCCCATAGAGATACCGACCATCGAGCAATTGGGTTTGCCGAAGGTCTGCCGGTACTTGGCCGAGCGCCCCAGAGGTCTGGTACTCGTGACCGGTCCGACGGGGTCCGGTAAGTCGACCACGCTCGCGGCGATGATCGATCACATCAACGAGACGCGCTCGGTGCACATCATCACGCTGGAAGACCCGATCGAGTTCATGCATAAGAACAAGAAGTCATACGTGAACCAGCGCGAGATCGGCGAGGATACTCACTCCTTCGCGGCGGCTCTGAAGCGAGTGCTGCGTCAGGACCCCGATGTCATCCTCGTCGGCGAGATGCGCGATCTCGAGACTATCTCGGCAGCGATCACGGCGGCCGAGACTGGCCACCTGGTTCTCGCCACCCTGCACACTACGGGCGGCCCCGCCACGGTCGACCGGGTCATCGACGTATTCCCCCCTCACCAGCAACAGCAGGTGCGTATGCAGCTGTCCACCACGCTGGAAGGCGTCTTGTCTCAGGTGCTGATGCGCAGTACGGACGGCCGGAGTCGGATTCTTGCGATGGAGATCATGCTCGGCATTCCGGCAATCCAGAACCTCATCCGTGAGGGCAAGACGCACCAGATGACGACGATCATACAGGGCGGCGCTTCCCTCGGCATGCAGACTCTGGACCAGCATCTGAAGGCGCTGCTGCAGGGCGGCAAGATCACCTTCGAAGAGGCCATCGGCAAAGCCATGAACCCGCGCGAGCTCGCTCAGATGGTCGGACGGAAACTCTGAGAGCGGGTAAGAACCCTGCTGTCAGGACATCCGACCGTCGGAGGAGCCGAATGGACGATGTAAGGATCCGCTGGGCGGGCAAGCGTCAGTTCGTGGGCTGGGACCAAGCCGGACACGGCGTCGTCATGGATTCGACACTCACGCACGGGGGCGAGGGGTCCGGTGTGCGTCCGCTCGAGCTCGTCCTGTACGGACTGGCGGGCTGCACGGCGATGGACGTCATCTCGATTCTCGAGAAGAAGCGGCAGAGCGTGTCCGCGCTGGAGATACACGTCCAGGCGGAGCAGCGCACGGACGACTACCCGAAGATCTACGAGCGCATCAACATCCATTTCGTAGTGAGTGGGCGCGATGTCGCGGATACGGCGGTTGCGCGTTCGATCGAACTGTCGGAGGAGAAGTACTGTTCGGTTCGAGGCATGCTTGGTCCGCAGGTCGACGTGACCACGTCCTTCGAGGTTCGAGAAGCGGCTCCTGAGAACGCAGACTAGGCGTGTGACCGGGACGACTGATGAGCGACGCCATCCTCATGCCCGTATACAACGAGTCTTCTACCGTGTCCGACGTTCTCGACACAGTTCGGGGATACCACGATGGCGAGATCCTCGTGGTCAACGATGGCTCCACGGACGATACGACTGCCGTTCTCGCGGCACGGGAAGATGTGACCGTGATCGCGCATCCCGCCAATCTCGGCTACGGTCGTGCCCTGGCGGAAGGCTTCGCGGTGGCGAGGTGCCGTGGAGTCGAGCGACTGGTGACGATGGACTGCGACGGCCAGCACGAGCCAGCTCACATACCGCAGTTCCTGGACGCCCTCGAGGAGGGGTGGGATGTGGTGTCGGGGAGCCGATACCTGCCTGAGAGCGAGGAGGTCGGAGAGGCGCCCGCCAGCCGTCGTGAGGTCAACGCGCGCATCATGAGCGAAATCAACCGCATGACGGGCTGGAGTCTCACCGATGCGTTTTGCGGGTTCAAGGCGTACAGACTGCCGTCGCTCGACGGGATGCCGCTCACGGAGCCCGGCTACGCGATGCCGCTCCAGCTATGGGCGCACGCCTGGCACCGAGGACTGCGAGTGACCGAGATCCCGGTCGAGCGCATCTACTTCGACAACGATCGCTCCTTCGGCGAGGATCTCGACGATCCGGAATGGCGGTACGCTTACTACATGCGTGTCTGGCGAATGGCACTCGAGGAGGAGCAGTGGTAGATGTCGCTTGCGTCGGGGCTCACCCGGACGACGTCGAGATCGGCATGGGAGCGACGATCGCCGGTCTCGTGCGAAGGGGGCTGACTGTCGCGATCGTGGATCTCACGGACGGCGAGCCGACTCCGCGGGGCACGCGGGAGACCCGCATGAGAGAAGCCGCACTCGCCGCGGAGATACTCGGCGCCGAGCGAGTGACGTTGAGTCAACCGAATCGGTATCTGTTCGACACCGCCGAAGCGCGCACGGAGTTGGCCGAAGTGCTGCGCGACTTGCGCCCCAGAACGCTGTTCGTGCCGTTCGCCGAAGACGCACATCCCGATCACACCGCCGCGCACGCGATCGCCGTGGCCGCCAGATTCTACGCGAAGTTCACGAAGACCCAGATGCGCGGTGAGCCGCACTATCCCGAACGCGTGTACCAGTACATGGCCGTTCATCGCCGCCTGTTGCGCGAGCCCTCGTTCGTGATCGATGTGACCGAGGACTTGCCGAAGAAGCTCGAGGCGCTCGCAGCGTACGAGTCCCAGTTTCAGTCGAATCCAGCGAATGCGGACGTGGTCGGGATGCTGACCGAGTTCGCCCGGATGTGGGGCGCTCTCGTCCGCGTTGAAGCTGGGGAGCCCTTCTACGCCCTGGAGCCGATTGGCATCCGGGCAGTGGAAGACTTGGTGTGAACGCACCATGGTGAGGGCGCGACCGGTTCTACCGCACGGGCACGGGGAGCTCCTTACGGACCCACCCTTCGACGAGTGGGCGGCGATAGCCGATGAGAATGCCGCACGCAGCTCGGCCTGGGACTTCACCGTGGGCGGCGTGTCTGCAGCGGAACTCCGTCAGCAGGCCCGGCGCGAAGCTGTGACCGGAGCCGAGGAGTTCTCTGCCCGACTCGGCGTGCCTACTCGTTCGGTTCCGGCGGAACCCGGACGCGTAGTGCTCACCGGGCACCAACCACAGCTCTATCATCCCGGAGTCTGGATAAAGAACTTCCTGCTCCAGCGTTTTGCCGACGAGACGGGTGCTGCCGGAATCGATCTGGTAGTCGATTCGGACGCCTTCGAGTCGGTCTCACTCACGATGCCGTGTCTTGCTCCTGAGGTTCGCAGGTGCAGCGAACCGCTGGCGACCGGGGGACCCAATCGGTGCTTCGCGTGCACGGACTCACAGGACCGGGCCGCCGTCGAACGCTTCTGCTCGGTCGTCGACGGTCTTCTCGCGGGGCTGCCCGCACCTGCGCTTCGTCGTCATTTTGGCGAGTTCGGCACCGCATTGCTTTCGGCTGTCGAGGACGCTCGGAATCTTGGCGAACTCGTGACGTTTGCACGTCGCAGGTACGAGCGGGTCGCGGGGACCGACTACGCCGAGTTGCCCGTCACTCGCCTGGGCCGAACGGAGGCCTTCGCACGGTTCGTCTCGGATATCGTCGTGCGCGCCGAGGAGTTTGCCGCCTGCTACAACTCGGAGTTAGGGAGGTACCGGCGAGCGAATCGCATCCGGACCGCGGCACAGCCGTTCCCGGACCTGTCCGTTGAGAGCGCAGAGACCGAACTGCCGTTCTGGGCTATGGGCGCTACGAGCCGAGGCGCGCTGAGCGTCGCGCGGCATGGCGACACGGTAGTGCTGCTTTCCGACGGCGCGCCTCTGTTCGAGGTCCCGGCGCAAGCTGATGCTGTTGCCGACGCGCTGCACGACGCGAATGTGATGCTGGCACCCAAAGCGCTGACGCTCACGCTGTTCGCGAGGCTCTTCGTTGCCGACCTGTTCATCCACGGGGTGGGCGGAGGTCGCTACGACCGCGTTACGGATGGCGTGATGCGCGACTTCTACGGAATCGAGGCTCCCCGCTACGTCGTCGCGTCGATGACGATGTACCTCCCGCTGGGAGGACACATCGTGACCGATGAGGAACTCGCCGAGGCGCGGCGGCGACTCCAGCGGCTCGAACACAACCCAGATTCGCTTCTGGGAGAAGTGGACTTCGAGACCACGGAGGATAGACGAGAGGCGTTCGAGCTTGCCGAAGAGAAGACACAGCTCGTCGCCGAGATCGCGGAAGCTCAGGCGGACAAGAAGAGACTCGGATCGCGGATACGAGAGGTGAACAGGCAACTCGCAGACTTGCTCGGCCCGCTCGCCGATCAGTTGAGCACAGATCTCGCAACGCTCGAGGCACAGAGAGCCGCTACGGAGATCCTGACCGACCGCGAGTACCCGTTCTGCCTCTGGAGCCCTCTCGAGGTTGCCGACAAGGCGCGCTAGGCGTTGCCGTGATATCATTTCGCCACGCTTTGCCAGCGAATGCGTGTCCGTAGCTACGAAAGGATCGTGAGATGTCCGTTCCCGTTGTTGACACGAACCTGTGTACCGCGTGCGGTATCTGCGTGGACGAGTGTCCGCAGGAGTGCTACGACCTCGCGGACGTCGCCGTGCTCGCTCGCCCGGACGATTGCACCGAGTGTGGTATCTGCGTGGACGAGTGCTCGAGCGAGGCCATCTCGATGGACTAGGCGTCGATACAAGTAATGCCAAGCGGGGTCGGTTCTTGCCGGCCCCGCTCGCGTTCCGGGTGCGTGAGATCGTCCCGCGCTAGACCGCTCGCAGTCAGCCCGATCTCACCCCATAGGCCCCATAGCGTCTTCCACGTACATGCGAGGCTCTTCACCGCGCAGGAGGCCTACGAATCTGCGGTGATGGCGTGCGTAGACGAGCGCAGCCATGAGGATGGTGAACAGCACGTCGCGCTGCCCCGTCGCGATTGCGAAGACGGGCAGAGCGACGACCGCCGCGACCTGACCCGCCATCATGTAGCGGGTAACGGCGATAACGCCAAGGCCGACCGCAAGTACCACGAAGAAGTAGATCCAGTTGTACGCGAGCAGGGCTCCCGCACCCGTGGCGAGACCCTTTCCGCCGATGACTCGTCTCTTTGCGAGACTGAGCCAGAGCGAGTAGTTGTGACCCAGGACGCAGCCCAGCAACACCGTGGCCGGTCCGAAGATGGCTACGCCGGCGAGCGGCGAGATCTGCGGCTCCTGCATCCAGATCACGGCATCTATCAAGGACGGGTCGATCAACATTGGCGGGACGAGGACTGCAGCGAGCGTTGGCAGGAATCCCTTGAGCCCGTCGGCGAGCATGGCGATTGTGAACCAGAACCACGAACCGGTCGTGCGTCGCACGTTCATCGCGCCTACGTTGCCGGTTCCTCGATCGGTAAGATCCGCCCCGGTGACCGCACGGGCGATGATGTAGGAGAACGGTATCGACCCGATGAAGTACGCGGCGATGAACAGCAGCGCGCACGGCAAGAGCATCTGTCCGGTCGCGGCAGGTCCCACGTGGTCCAGGGCTTCGATGAGCGTGGAGTACATCACTCGCCTCCGGGGACTACGACTTCGAGGGCCTTTGGCAGGACTTGCACGTCATAGTGTGAATCGAGCAGGACCTCCCCGTCTATTTGTCCTTCGACCGGCTTCTCGGACCACAGACGCACGCGAGCGTGTCGCGATGTGTGAACGGGTCGCATGTTCTCGTGTTTGCCGAGGACGAGGAAGGGGAGGCGCCACAGGGCGCCCGGTAGGCTCAAGCGATCGAGATAGCAGACATCGAGCAAGCCGTCATCGGATATGGCGCGCGGTGTGATGAAGAAGCCGCCCCCGTAGGTAGGTCCGTTGGTCATGGCGATGAGGAGCATATCGAGGTCGACGGCAGGCTCGTCGTCGAACTGGATGCGAACGGGGTGCGAGTAGAACTGCCTGAAGAGCACGAAGAACAGCGCTCGCAGATAGAGGGGGAGTCCAGACCAGCCGGTACGCACCTTCGTCTCGACGGCTTTCGCCGTGACGCGCGCGTCGAGACCGATGCCCATCGAGTTCGCGAAGTAGGCGCCGTTCGCGACTCCGACATCGACCTGTTTGCGCACGCCGCTGGCTATCTGGCGCACAGCCGTGGGAAGATCCGGGGACACTCCTAGCGTTCGGCGGTAGTCGTTCCCTGACCCCGTCGGAATCAGCGCGAGAGCCGGCCGGTCGTCTGCAGGGCGAGCCATGAGGCCGTTGAGTATCTCATGCACGGTCCCGTCGCCGCCGACCGCGATGACGCTGTCGTACCCCGTCGACTCCCGCGCCAGGTCGAGAGCGTGTCGCGGCGCGTCGGAGACGACCAGGTCGTAGTCGACGACACCGTCTAGGAGTTCGCGTATCGCCGGCAGCATGCGCCCGGTAACCCCGTGTCTTGCCGCAGGGTTCACGACTGCCAGACTCTTGCCGAGGGAGGACACGCTCACCTCCGCGGTCGGATAGTGAATAGAGCATACCGGAATCGGGTCCCGCACATCCTTGGTCGGCGGGTATCGGTGTGGTAGAGTGCGCCTGTCATCGTGCCCTCTTAGCTCAGTGGATAGAGCGTCTGCCTCCGGAGCAGAAGGTCGCAGGTTCGAATCCTGCAGGGGGCGCCAATCGACATGGATACTCGGGGCAAGTACCCCGCGAAGCCGACAAGGCCGACCCTTCGGGGTCGGCCTTGCTGATGTGTCTCAGATATCCCTTCGGCGGGACGCTAGTCCTTCTCCTCCTTGGCAGCTTCGATGATCTTCTTTGCCAGGTCGCCCGGGACCTGCTCGTAGCTCTCGATAGAAATCGAGTATGAGCCGGTGCCGCTCGTGATGGACCGCAGGTGCGGGGAGTAGTGGACGACCTCCGCGTACGGTGCCTGCGCCTTGACCACTTGGACGCCGGGCTTTGGCGCGCCCATGCCGAGGATGCGGCCTCGAATAGACGAGATGTCGCCCATCACTGCGCCCGCGTAGTCGTCCGGTACGGTGATCTCGAGGGTAGCTATCGGTTCGAGGAGAACCATGTCGGCCTTTTCGGAAGCCGCCTTGAACGCTATGCGTGCAGCCGTCTTGAACGCGATCTCGGAAGAGTCGACGGAGTGATAGGAACCGTCATAGACGGTGACCTTCACGTCCACCATCGGGTATCCCGCGAGCACGCCGTGGGTGATGGTCTCTCGGACGCCCTTGTCCACGGCGGGAATGAACTGCCGAGGAATCCTGCCACCGACGATCTTGTCGACGAACTCGTAGCCGCCGCCAGGGTTCGGCTCGACGCGGAGCCAGCAGTCGCCGAACTGACCCGATCCGCCGGTCTGTTTCTTGTGGCGGCCTTGAGCCTCGGCCTTTCGGCGGATGGTCTCACGATACGGAATGCGCAACTCCTGCAGCTCGGCCTCAACGTGGAAGCGTTCGCGCAAACGCGAAAGCACCACATCGATCGCCGTGTCCCCGAGTCCGGTCAGCACGGTCTGATGCGTCTCCTCGTCGCGGGTCAGCAGGAGCGTGGGATCTTCGTCGACGATGCTCTTGAGCGCCGTGCCGAGTTTGTCCTCGTCGGCCTTGGTCTTCGCGAGGATTGCGACGGGGTAGAGCGGCTCGGGAAACGGCACCGGAGTCAGCGCAACCTTACTGGAGGCGCTCAGCGTGTCACCAGTGTGCGTGTCGGCGAGCTTCGGTAGCACCGCGAGGTCGCCTGCGGGCACGGAGTCCACGTCGGTCGTCTCCTTGCCAACGATCTCGAGCACGTGGCCCAGGCGCTCCTTCTTTCCGGTGCGGGAGTTGTACAACTCGGAGTTGGGCGTAAGGGTCCCGGAGACGACCTTCACGAAGTTCAGTCGTCCGACATACGGATCGGACATCGTCTTGAAGACAAATGCGACGGTCTCACCTGAAGGTGTCACTTCCATCTCGCCGCCGCCGGCGATCGCCAGTGGCTGACGAGATGTCGGCTGCGGAAAGAAGGAGACTATCTCGTCGAGCAGGTCTTCTACCCCCTGGAGCGTGATTGCCGAACACACGAACACGGGGACGAAGATTCCCTGGGCGATGGCCTTGTCGAGGAGCGTCTCGAGTTCCTCCTGCGTGAGCCTTTCCCCTTCAAGGAGGTACTTCTCCATGAGTGCATCGTCGGCTTCCGCGACGAGTTCGGTGAGCTTCTCGCGAGCGGCTTCGGCTGCTTGCTGGAAGTCCTCGGGGATATCGGTGACCTGCTCCTTGTCACCCTCGTGGTGATAGGCCTTCATTCGGATGACGTCTATCACGCCCCGGAAGTCGGCTTCGTTGCCGAGCGGGATCTGGACCGCGCCGACACGGTGGCCGAACTTGGCCTGAAGCGCCGAGATAGCCGAATCGAAGCTAGCGTGTTCTTTGTCCAACCTGTTGATGACGACGGCGCGGGCGATGCCGATGTCCTCGGCGACCTTCCAGAGGCGCTCGGTCTGGACCTGAGGGCCGGAGACTGCATCGACGACGAAGAGTGCCATTTCTGCGGCTTCGAGGCCGGCGACGGCTTCACCGGTGAAGTCGGCGTAGCCCGGGGTGTCGATGATGTTGACCTTGTAGCCCTTGTGAGTGAGGGGGGCCAGCGACAGGCTGAGGGTCATCTGGCGTTGAATCTCCTCGGAGTCGTAGTCGAGGTTGCTGTGACCTTCGTCTACGCTGCCGAGGCGTTTCGTTGCGCCGGCCAGATGCAGCATCGCTTCCGCGAGCGAGGTCTTGCCCGCACCGCCGTGGCCGACGAGAACGACGTTGCGGATCTTCTCAGTGCTTGGGGCTCCCAAGTGCATCTCCTCCTCGAATCTTCCAAGCGGGCGCGACCTGGGTCGCGCCCGCTGCGGCGTGCGGCGTACCCCAGTAGCATACTCCTTATCACTCGCCAACAGCACTGGTAGAATGACCTACGGTTCGAGGGCATTTTGCGCAGGCCGATAACCATGCGTTCACGAGAGGACCCGAACGCCGATGTCGACATCGAGGCTCCGAATGTGGACCACGATTCTCGTCTGCGTAGTGCTTGGAGCCACCAGTGTCGCATCGGTCGGGTGTTCGGAGAGCGGTAGCCGAAACGCGGCACAAGAGAGGACGGACGAAACGTCCCAAGAGGAACCGAAGGGGGAAGCCGTCATTCCAGGACAGCAACCGTTGTACACCGCGACCTACGTACCCAGCGGCAAGGAAATCGCCGTGCTCAAGACGTCGAAGGGAACTGTGAAGCTGAGGTTCTTCTCGGACGACGCGCCCAACCATTCGGCTTGCTTCATAGAACTCGCGCAGAAGGGCTACTACGACGGTGTGAAGTTCCACCGCGTCATTCCCGACTTCGTCGCTCAGGGAGGCGACCCACAGACGAAGGAGTTCGCTTCCGAAGAGGTCGCCGATATCGTCGCCCGACAGTCTGCCGGTCAGTACGAGCCGGGCGAGCCCATGCTGGGGACGGGGGGTCCCGGCTATCGCATCGCCGCGGAGTTCAACGCTCGCCAGCATCTCGAGGGCACGTTGGCGATGGCGCGTTCGAGCGACCCCGACTCCGGTGGCTCGCAGTTCTACATCTGTCTCGCCCCGCAGCCGGCGCTCGACGGAGACTACACGGTCTTCGGCGAGGTCGTTGAAGGTATGGACGTGGTCAAGGCGCTAGTGATAGGTGACGAGATCGAATCCATCACTATCGAGAAGGCGATCAACTAGCGGCTAGCGGAGGTAGCGTGGACGACGCGCGTTTCCAGGAGGCAAAGCAGGCCTACGATGCGGGCGACTACCGCACGTCGGCAAAGAGCTTTCTCGCTGCGGCTGTTGGTGGGGCGGAGGGCAATGGCGCGGCGTACCATATGGCGGGCAACTCTCTCATGCGCCTGCGCAGGTACTCGGATGCAGTGACCGTCTACAGGCACGCGTTGCGCGACGAAGTCTACGATCGCCACGGATCGGTGCGAGCGAACCTGGCAGCCGCGTACAGCTCTCTTGGTGACTACGCCGACGCGGTGAAGGAGTACGGCGCGTCTCTGGAGGAACCCGACAACACCACGCCGCACAAAGCGATGCAGGGGATGGCGTCGGCTCTCGTCGAGATGGGGCGCTACGAAGATGCGGCCGCTTCGTACCGGCAAGCGGCACTCGACGCTGGGAACCCTGATCCGGGCAAGGCGTTGAACAGCCTGGGCCTGTGCTTCATGGCGCTGCAGCGCCCTGAAGATGCCATCGAGTCCTACAAGGCCGCACTGGGATTCGACACCTACGCGGGCAAGGGAAGAGCCCTCGCGAACCTGGGGATCGCTTTCAGTTCGCTCGGTAGCCACGAGGAGGCCCTGAAGGCGTTCGAGAAAGCGACCCAACTGCACGGGCATACGCTGTCGCCGCAAGCCATCGAGGCGTTCAACCAGAGCCGGGACGCCACCATCCCGAAGCACGAGACCGTGGAGGGTTGGAGCACGGGAGAGATGCCGCCGGTACTGCCGGACTCTTCGGGGGAACCCGCAGGCTGGGACACCGGCGAGCTGAGTGCTCTCGGAGGTTCGTCGACAGAGTTCGAACTGGACGTATCGAAGGCACCCGCGGTGGACTCCTCAGGCGTCGAGTTCGGCGACGAGGAGGCGGTGTCATCGTTCTTCACTATGACCGATGAGCAGATGCGCGAGATCGACAAGGAGAGTAGACGGGCGGCGCGCGACGCTCGGCGAGAGGGCAGCAATCCGTGGATCGCCGTCGGGATCGCCGTGCTGTTCATTGTGGTCGTGGTAGGTGGATTGGCGGCGCTGTACACGATGGGCTTCGGGTATCCCACCCAGTCGATGACCGTCGAAGGCATGCTGGACGCGCGCGCGGAAGGAGCCGAAGTGGACGACTACTGGGTCGCCACCGTGGCGCCGGACGACGTCGAGAAGGAAATGAGCAAGCTGCCACCCGCGAAGCAGTACGAGATAAAGACCGTCCAACGCGGGCGTGGCCAGTCGGTGGTCACTGCGGCCGTGACGCCCGAGGACGGGTCGCCGCTGATCCTGGAGATCACTTTGGGGCGCGAGGGTGTCGGCTGGAAGGTGACCGGAATAGAGATCGTCTTCAACGATCGCAGCGGCGGCGTGTAGGATCACACGTGGTCTCGCAGGGAACGAAAGGAAACGAGTGGAGCAGAGAACGTTCGTCATGATCAAGCCCGATGCGGTCGCTCGTGGGCTCGTCGGGTGTATCGTCAAGCGCTTCGAGGACGTTGGCCTTGCCATCGAGCGCCTCGAGCACGGTGTAGTCACGGCGCGAGAGGCCGAGGAGAACTACAAGGAGCACGAGGGCAAGCCGTTCTATCCCGGACTCATGGAGTACATCACATCCGGGCCCGTCGTGAAGATGGTTCTCTCTGGACCGGAGGCCGTCGCCGTGTGCCGCAAACTGATGGGTTCAACGGACCCATACGAGGCCGCACCAGGGACTATTAGAGGAGATTTCGGCCTCACTGTCGAAGCCAACGTCGTGCACGGATCAGACTCGCCACAGTCTGCCGAGCGCGAAATCGCAATCTTCTTCGGCGACTAGAGCAAGGGGGCGCCAACGCCTGGACAAGTTGGCGCGTCCGCTCGAGGCCGTCTCTACACTTACTCTGCCGGGAGCAAGGGGGAAGCATGTTCTTTCGCGTCATGGACCAGTCGCGCCTGCCTGATCTGGTGCGCGGACTGGCCGAAGAGTTCGAGGTAGTCGGTCCCGTGGCCAAGGACGATCGCTACGTCTTCGGCCGAATCGAGGATCCTGCGGATCTGGAGCTTCACTACGACACGACTCTCCTTCCTCCCAAGAAGCTCTTCTTCCCGCCGGAAGAGCGGATGATGCGCTTCCGTGTCGCCGACAACGAAGTCGTCGACGACGAAGTGTATGCGGGTCCGCGAGTTCTGTTCGGTGTCCATCCGTGCGATATCAACGGGCTGCTACTGATGGACAACGTGTTCATGGGGGACTTCGAGGACCCGTACTACAAGGCACGGAGGGAGAACACCGTCATCGTCGGCGTGTCGTGCACGCCGACGGACACGTGCTTCTGCAACGCCTGGGGCACGGACGAAGTCCACTGGGGCTTCGACATCTTCTTGACCGACCTAGGCGACCGATACTTCGTCTCCGTCCGTTCCGTGCTTGGTGCCGAGTTGTTGGACAGGCACGTCGAGACGCGAGAGATCGGCGATGCGGACACCGAGGCCTTCCAGAGCGCAAGTCGGAAGTTCAAAGGGTCGTTCACCGAAGAACTCGATACATCGCAACTCCCCCTGCTCCTCGACGCGAAGTTCGACAGTCCGATGTGGGACGAGCTCGGCGACAGGTGTCTGTCGTGCGGTGCGTGTTCGACAGTGTGCCCCACGTGCTACTGCTTCGACGTCGTCGATCGGCTCGAACCGGATCAGAAGACGGGCATGCGAGAGCGCCGGTGGGACTCGTGCCAGTTCGTCGAGTTCGCAGCCGTTGCCCACGGCGAGAACTTTCGCGTTTCGCGGGCGAGCCGAGTGAAGTACCGCTACTACCACAAACAGTGGGGCTACCTCTCCAAGTTCGAACGCGTTCTTTGTGTCGGTTGCGGACGCTGTGAGCGAGCTTGTCTTGCGAAGATCAGCCCGAGAGAGGTCGTCAAGGCGCTGGAGACAGGGGGTGTCCAGTGATGACTGCTTCAAAGAACCAGCATTTGGCCGCGAATCCGTATCGTCCGTGGCCCACGAGGATCACGTCGATCGTCGACTTGACCGAAAACGAGAAGCTGTTCGAGTTGCGCATCATCGACGACGAGGTGCGCGACACCTTCCGATTCGACTCCGGGCAGTTCGTGGAGATGTCCATCTTTGGAGTCGGCGAGGCGCCGATATCCATCTCCTCGGCACCCAGCAAACGAGGCTTCATCGAACTCTGTGTCCGCAAGGCGGGTGACGTCACGGGCGCCCTTCACTCGAAGCGTTGCGGTGACATCATTGGCATTCGTGGCCCGTTCGGTCGCGGCTTTCCGATCCAGGAGATGAAGGGACACGATGTACTGCTAGTCGCCGGCGGCCTGGGTATCGCCCCCTTGAAGTCGCTGATCAACCAGATCCACGACGAGCGCCATGAGTTCGGCAAGGTGACGATCCTCTATGGCGCCAGGAATCCGAGCGAAGTCCTGTTCCGCTACCAGTTCGACATGTGGAAGCACCGCGACGATTTCGAGCTGATTCTCACCGTCGACGAGGCCGACGACTCATGGGCGGACGAAGTAGGCGTGGTCACGAAGCTGTTCGACAAGATCGAGATCGATTCGGCGCGCACCTATTCGGCCATCTGCGGTCCACCCGTCATGTATCGCTTCGTCATCGACGAGATGCGCAAGAAGGGCATGGATGTCGACCGAATCTTCGTGTCGTTCGAACGCAGGATGAAGTGCGGGATAGGGAAGTGCGGCCACTGCGGGGTCGGTCACCAGTACACGTGCATCGACGGACCGGTCTTCAGCTACTGGGAAGCGATGAACCTGCAGGAGGCGATATAGATGGGCGCCCGTGTTGTCGTCCTTGGCCTGGCAAGCGATTTCGGTTGCCAGGTGCAACTCACGAACATCGAAGACCACCTGCTCGACGTTCTTGGACTGATCGATCTCTCGTACTGGCAGCTCGCTTCGAGCGGGCACATGCCGGACGAATACGATGTCGCGCTCGTTGAGGGTGCGGTCACGACCGACGAACACGTCGAGCTGCTTCGCAAGGTGCGCGAAACGGCTGCGGTGGTGATAGCCATTGGCTCGTGCGCGGTGACCGGAGGGATTCCGGCACTTGCCGGAACGGGCGATCTCGAGGGTCGATACGAAGCGGTCTACGGAGAGGGTACAGACGTTGCACGCGGCCGGACGCGACCAGTTGCTGTCACGTCCGTGATCGAGGTGGACTACATCGTTCCCGGATGCCCCATCGACACGGGGGAGTTCCTCAAGGTGCTCTCGCGCGTCCTGGGCGGTCTTTCGGACAAGCCTTCCGAGCAGCCCATGTGCTTCGCGTGCAAGACGAGGGAGAACGTGTGCTTCTTCGAGAAGGGTGAGATGTGCCTCGGAGTCGTGACTCGCTCGGGTTGTCATGCCCGCTGCATCTCGCTCGGGCGTCCGTGCACGGGCTGCCGAGGAATCGCGCCCGAAGCCAACCTGGGCGCCGCGCGCGACGTATTCGAGCAGCACGGCTTCGAGACCGCCCGCTCGCTTCACGCCATGAACCTCTACAACACCAACGAGGAGGTGGCCCTCTGATGCCACTGCTTACCGTAGAGCACGTCGCACGTATCGAGGGCCACGGCACGATCACGGTGGACGTGCATGACGGCGAAGTGCGTGACATATCGATGGACGTGGTCGAGCCGGCCCGCTTCTTCGAGTCGATTGTGGTCGGCCGAAGGTTCGACGAGGCACCGCTCATCACCTCGCGCATCTGCGGAATATGCTCCCCGAACCACGCGCTGACCTCGATAAAGGCGATGGAAGCAGCGCTTGGTGTGGACGTGAGCGAGAGAACGCGCGTGATGCGGAAGCTTCTCGTGTACGGAAGCTACCTGCAGAATCACGCGACCCATCTCTACTTGTTCGCGGCACCCGATTTTGTCGGGCTCCCCAGCGTATTCCCCCTTGTGGAAACGCATCCGGAGGTCGTCGAGCGCGCTCTGCGCATCAAGAAGCTCGGGAACGATCTCACCACGCTCGTGGGTGGGCGACCGGTCCATCCGATCACCGCCGTCGTCGGCGGGTTCACGAGCGAGCCGGATCCCCACGTCCTGGAGGGATTCGCCGAGACGTTGCGCGAGCTGGCCGAGGACCTTACGGAGACGGTGGGTCTCTTCTCGACCTTCGAGGTACCGGACTTCTCGACGTCCGGCGACATGCTGGCTCTGAGCAGCGAGGACGACTACGCGATCTACGAAGGAGACGTTGTCGCGGTTGACGGGGGCTGGCGCAAGCCCGTGTCCGCGTACCGCGATTTCATTCGCGAGCAGGTGTTGACGCACAGCAACGCCAAGCATTCGATGGTGGACGGAAGGACGTTCATGGTCGGTGCGCTTCCTCGAGTCAACGCCTCGTCCGACAGTCTGACTCAGCAGGCGAAGGACGCGCTGCGGAATGCGGGCGTGTCCGCGGTGTCGAGAAACACGTTCCACAACAACATGTGTCAGGCAGTGGAACTCGTCGATGCGGCAGGCAGATGCGCGGGCTACATCGACCAGCTGCTCGAGATGGGGGGAAGTACTGCACCCGTCAGCGTAGCCGTACGAGCCGGGGAAGGAGCGGGGGCCACGGAGGCCCCGCGCGGAACCCTCTACCACAGCTACCGGGTGGACGATGACGGCATCATCACCGCGGGAGACGTCATCACGCCGACGGCGCAGAATCTCGCCAACCTCGAGGCGGACATGCGGGTATTCGCCCCGACTGTCGTGGGTCTCCCTCGCGATGAGTTCCTTCTGTCCCTAGAACAACTCGTGCGAGCCTACGACCCCTGCCTTTCCTGCGCGGTTCACTAGCCGAAACGACGACGTCGGAGGACGAAAGCAGGAATCCGACGTCTGAGGTAGAATCGGTTGCCTAAACCGGCAAGTCTTACAAATGAAGGGATCCCGTTGTCAAAGGCCGGGTTCAGGGGTGGGGTACATCCTCCTTCCTTCAAGGAGGCCACCAGAGCGTCGCAGACCGTGACGGCTCCGCTTCCCGAGAGGCTCTTCATTCCGATGAGCCAGCACTTGGGAGCGCCGTGTGCCGCCAGCGTATCGGTTGGGGACCGAGTCGAACGCGGACAGGTCATCGGAGACGTGGACGCTATGGTAAGCGCTCCGATCCACTCGCCGGTGGCTGGCGAGGTCGCAGCGATCGGCACTCAGCTGACCCCAGGTGGCCAGAGGGTCCCAACCGTTGAGATCGTTCCCGACGAGGAACAGGATTTCGAGAGTTTCGTTCCGGTTCCTGAGGCGGACGACCCACGCGACATCGTCAGGGCCGCCGGAATCGTGGGCCTCGGCGGTGCCGCATTCCCTTCCCATGTGAAGCTGCGCCCGCCGCACGACATGCCCATCGACACGGTGATTCTGAACGGGTGCGAATGTGAGTCGTTCCTGACATGCGACGACCGGCTCATGCGCGAGCGTCCCGAGCGGGTCGTGGCCGGGGCGCGTCACATCAAGGACATCGTGGGCGCGTCGCGGGTCGTCATCGGTATCGAGGACAACAAGCCCGAGGCCTATCAATCCGTGAGCGCAAGGGCAGGGGGCGACGTAGAAGTACTGTCTCTGCCGACCGCCTACCCTCAGGGCGCAGAGAAGCAGCTGATCTGGACCGTTCTCGGCAAGGAAGTCCCACGTGGCAAGCTGCCTGCTGCGACCGGTGCCCTCGTCCACAACGTGGCGACGGCCGTTGCCATCGCGGATGCGATCGAGCATCGTCGGCCGCTCATGGAGCGCATAGTCACGGTGACCGGGAGCGTGGAGCGGCCCGCCAACTATCTCGCGCTGTTCGGCACTCCCGTCGAATTGTTGATCGAAACGTCCGGGGGACTGTCAGCAAACGTGGGTAGGGTGATCGCCGGCGGTCCCATGACGGGGGCCGCGCTGGCCGACCTATCGGTCCCGGTCGTGAAGGGTACATCAGGGGTTGTCGCGCTTGAGTCGGGTCAGACCGCCCCCGCCGTGTCCGACGACCAACCGTGCATCAGGTGTGCTAGATGCGCGGACGCATGCCCCATCTCCCTTGAGCCGTTCGCCATCGGAGTCTATGCGAATCGTGGCGACTGGGACGGCAGCGAAGTGTACCGCGCACTGGACTGCATAGAGTGCGGTTGCTGCAGCTACGTTTGCCCGACCAGGCGTCCTCTCGTACAGCTCATTCGTCGCGCGAAGCATGCGCTCATGCAGAGGGGGTCGAGGCCGTGATGCAAGAAGCCGCGACCACCCCAAGGCCTCAGATTGCGTCGTGTCCCCATCTGGCGGCCAAAGAGAGCGCGCCGGACATAATGTTGTGGGTAGTTGGCGCACTGGCGCCGGCTGCCGTGTGGGCTGTCTGGAACATGGGTTCAACGGCGGGAACCGTGTTCATCGTCTCGATAGTGTCGTGCCTCGGTACGGAAGCGCTGTGGAACTACCTGGCCAAGCGCCCGCAGACGTTGATGGACTGGAGTGCGCTCGTCACGGCGATACTGCTGGCCATGACCCTTCCGCCGAGAACGCCTTGGTGGATGGTGCTCGCAGGTGGCGTAGTGGCCATCGGGCTGGGCAAGATGCTGTTCGGCGGGCTGGGTTGGAACCTCTTCAACCCTGCGCTCGTCGGCAGGGCGATGATTACGATCTCCTGGGCAGGTGTTCTCGCCGTACAGAAGGTGCCCGGCGGGTGGTTCCAGGGAATCGACGTGGCTGAGACAGGCGGATTGGACGCCATCAACGGCGCTACTCGTCTAGCGATCGCGGCGGCGGATCGTGCGGCAGAAGGTGGCTACGGGTTCGATCTTGGGGCACAGTTCGAGCCGCTACTCTTCCGAAACCTCGAGGGATGCATTGGCGAGGTATCTGCGGCACTGCTCATACTCGGCGGCTTGGTCCTGATCTTGAAGGGCATCATCGACTGGCGGATTCCTGCGGGCTACATCGGCACCGTAGCCGTATTGTCGGGCCTCTGCGGCTCGCAAGGCTTCCTGGACGAGGCGATCTTCAACGTACTCGCGGGTGGCGTGTTGCTCGGGGCCTTCTTCATGGCCACCGACTACGTGACGTCGCCCATGACGAAGACCGGAAGGCTGGTATTCGCGTGCGGCTGCGGGCTCATCAACTGTGTCGGACGCTTCTACGGTCCGATGCCGGAGTCGACGACTTTCGCGATCCTATTCATGAACGGTCTGGTACCGCTTATCGACCGTTCATTGCGGCCCAGGACCTACGGGTGGGTGAGCAAGCGTGAGTAGGATGGCCTCGACTCCAGCTCGCATGGTCCTTGCAGTCGTGGTGACATGCACCGCATCGGCTGCCGCCTTGACGTTCACCTACGAGGTGACGAAGGACCGCATCGCGGAGCAGGAGCGTCTGGCGCGCGAGAAGGCGCTGAACGAAGCCCTGCCTGAGGCAACCGAGTTCACGGAGATGGACGAGAACATGCTGGTCTCTGCGCGCGAATCAGCAGGAGAGACACGTGTGGATGCGATCTTCGATGCGGGTGGCGCGGGATGGGGTGTCCTGGTCGCGCCTCGTGGCTACGGCGGACCGATGCCGATGGTAGTCGGCGTGGATAGTGATGGGAAAGTCACGGGTGTCATGATCATCACGCAGAACGAGACGCCCGGTCTCGGCACGAAGATCGTGACGGACGAGTCGTTCCTGCCACAGTTCCGTGGCTGGGACGCCTCGGACGTGGACACGGCGGTCAAGGCGTTCGATGCGATCTCCGGAGCCACGAAGTCATCGGGCGGAGTTCGAAAAGGTGTGGTCGCGGCCGGGCACATCTATGAGGAAGTGCTTTCTCAGACCGAAGGGGGGAGCGTACCGTGAGCGAGTGGCTTGCCACGTTCAGGCGCGGACTCTCCATCGAGAATCCCTTGACGATCCTGATGATCGGACTTTGCGCGACCCTTGCCGTCTCGACCAAGTTCGAAGGCGCGTTCTTCATGGGACTTGCCGTGATCTTCGTGCTGACAATGTCGAGCGTGATCGTCTCGAGCCTGCGCAAGCTGATACCCGAGAAGGTCAGGATACCCGTCTTCATCGTGGTAATCGCATCTTTCGTGACCATCGTTGACCTGTCGATGCATGCGTTCATTCCAGGTGTCTACAACTTCCTGGGTGTGTGGATTCCGCTGATAGTGGTGAACTGCATCATCCTTGGCCGAGCCGAGGCCTTCGCCTATCACAATCCGGTGAGACTGGCGATCGCCGATGGGCTTGGGATGGGAATCGGCTTCTCAATGGTCATCATGTTGCTTGCGACTATCAGGGAGTTTGTCGGAAGTGGGGAGATCGTGTTTCTCGGGCAGAAGCTTGTGGCTCTGCCTTCGGCGTATCAGGGGCCGGGGATCATGCTCCTCTTCCCGGGTGCGTTCATACTCTTCGGCTTCATGATCGCCGGAGCGCGGTGGGTGACTTGGCGCCGCGAGGGCAGGGTCGTTGAGACATCCCAGCACTGCACTATCGAGGAAGGGGCCTCGTGATGGGCGAGACTCTTCGCAACCTGGCGTTGCTGTTCATCGGTGCTGCGCTGGTCAACAACATACTGCTTACCCGGTTCATCGGGCTGTGCCCATTCTTCGGTGTCTCGGGTGCCATGGAGACATCGGTCGGCATGGCTGGCGCTGTCGTCTTTGTGATGACTCTCGCCTCGTCGGCAACGTGGGTGTTCTGGAACGCACTGCTTTCGCCGCTCGGCGTCGGAGACTTCCTCTACATACCGGCGTTCATTCTTGTGATAGCGGCGCTGGTGCAGTTCGTCGAAATGTACTTGAGGAAGGCTATTCCGACACTGTATCGAGCGATGGGCATATACCTGCCGCTCATCACGACGAACTGTGCCGTCCTGGCAACGGCCACGGAGGCCGTGAAGCCCGGTTTCTTCAAGATGAACATCGCCTACAGCTTCGGTTTCTTCGAGATGCTCGTGTATACGGTTGGCGTCGCCGTTGGATTTGGCTTCGCACTGATCACCTTCGCGGCCCTGAGAGAGCGTCTCGAGGTTGCCCCGGTTCCGGGCATCCTCAAGGGATCGCCGATGGCGTTCGTCACTGCGGGTCTGCTCTCGCTCGGCTACGTTGGGCTTTCCGGCATGTTCGGTCTTTAGGGGTATGGGATGGAGTTCGAGCTCGTAATCAAGGCAATCGTCGCGCTCAGCGCGATCGGTCTCGTTGCTTCGGCGATGCTGGCAGCGGCTTCACGACGCTTCCATGTCGAGGTGGACCCGCGCGTGGAGAACGTCCTCTCAGCGCTACCGGGCGCAAACTGCGGAGCGTGCGGGAATCCCTCGTGTTTCGGCGCCGCAGAGGCGATCGTGGAAGAGAAGATCCCCATCACCTCTTGCACAGCGGGTGGCCAAACCGTCGCTGACGAGGTAGCGGGGATCATGGGCGTCGAACCTTGTGCCGTGGCGGCGATCGTGTCCATGCGTCATTGCGGCGGTGGCCGGGCGGCTTCGAAGGCGTACGACTACAGCGGACTCCTGTCATGCATCGCCGTCGCACGCCTCGCTGGCGGAGATCTCACATGCCCGTACGGGTGCTTCGGGTATGGCGACTGCGCGCGTGCATGTCCTTTCAGCGCGATCACCATGGACGACAGGAACCTGCCGGTCGTGGACCTGGAGAAATGCACCGGATGTGAGGTGTGCGTGGCCGAGTGTCCGCGCGGGCAGGCCGGTCTCCTCGCGATGGCTCCGGCAGAGGGTGCCGTGGCCGTGCGCTGCAACTCGCACGACAAGGCCAAAGCGCGCAAGGCGTATTGCCCGATGTGCTGCATCGCGTGCAAGAAGTGCGAGAAGGTCTGTCCGGCCGATGCGATCCACGTGATTGACCTTCTCGCAATCGTGGACTACGAGAAGTGCACGGGGTGCGGGCAGTGTGTCGCCGTATGCCCGCCAGAATGCATCGATTTGGCCGGGCGCGACGCGATAGAGTCGGCGGTGCGCCTCGACGGTCGCGGCCCGAAGGTCGACGGATTCGTGCCTCGTGAGGTAGTCGCGGAGGAGAGTACCGAGGAGGCTCCTGCCGAGTGACCCGTGGCGATGGGATCGTACTCGCCTGCGTCTTGGCTGTTGCGCTGCTGAGCGTTCCCGCAGTCTTGGCCGTGGCCGATGCAGGGTCTGCGGCCGCACTCATCAGTGGCCCGGCTGGCCAGACCGAGACCACTCTGAGCGACAACGCTCGCTACACGGTTGAGGGCAGGGAGGGGACTGTTGTCTTCGAGGTTCGCGACGGGCATCTGCTTTGCACCTCGTCTTCATGTGCCGACCAGGTCTGCGTGCGCCAGCGGGAGGCGCTTCCCGGACGACCTGTCGTTTGCGCTCCGAACGGAGTTGTCGCGAGGGTGAGTGGTGCGGCGGCCAAGGAGGCGTCGCTCGATGCGGTCTCGCGGTAGCCAGACCTCAGCCCGATCGGTGGCCCTGGCCTCGATGCTGCTCGCGTTCGGAGCCTGTCTCGGCTACGCGGAGTCCGTTCTCCTACCGCCGTTGCCTGTGCCGGGCGTGCGTTTGGGACTCGCGAATCTCGCGGTCGTCGTGACGCTTGCCACCCTTGGCAGCACCTATGCCCTGGTAGTGTCCTTGGGTAGGGTGCTCATCGTCTCGTTTGCAGCAGGTTCGCTCGGCGGTCCGGCGTTCGCAATGTCGCTCGCTGGGGCTCTAGCCGCTTGGTCGGTGATGTCGCTGTTGGCCCGGAAGGAAGGCATCTTCTCACCCGTGGGATGGTCGGTCGCGGGATCTGCGGCTCACGTGATCGCACAGTTGCTTCTGGCGGCTTGGCTGGTGGGATCGCAAGCACCACTTGCCATGACACCCCTGTCCTTGCTGGCAAGTGTACCCACCGGACTGGTCATCGGATACTCTGCACGTCTCCTTGTCTCCCGAATACCCCAAACCACGCTGGCATTCGGACGATAGGGAGGTGGCGCTGGTGGCGCCACGGACTCTCGGGGCGCTGCTGCGCTCGAGGGAGTTGTTGCTGAGCGGTTGTCCTGAGTCCGTCTCGGACGCGGGACTGATCGCGGTACTCATAGGGGACACCAGCGACGAGCGCGGCAGGAGCATCCTCTCATCTCACGAAAGCCCTGCTGCACTCTGGCGAGTGTCGGCCGAGGACCTGACGGCGGTTCCGGGCGTAGGGCCTGCTGGTGCCGCTCGGGTGCTTGCCGGTCTCGAGATAGGGCGGCGGGCGAGCGTCTGGCGGCTCGATGAGCGCCCATGCGTGAACACGCCGGAGGATGTCGTGGCTCTGTGTTGGCCGCAGCTGCGTGGATCCGACCGCGAGCACTTCTGGGCGCTCGCACTCAACACCAAGAATCGCCTGCTGAAGACGGTCGAAGTGTCCGTTGGCAGCTTGAACGCGTCGATTGTCCATCCCAGGGAGTTGTTCAAGGAAGCGGTACGATTGTCGGCGGCATCCGTGGTGGTTGTACACAATCACCCGAGTGGAGACTCGACACCGTCCGGGGCGGACATCCAGCTCACTCGTCGACTGGTAAAAGGGGGAGACGTTTTGGGCATAGACCTACTCGACCATGTCGTCATCGGTGACGGTGGCGAGCATTCAAGCATGCGGGAACTCGGTCTGATATAGGCGCCCGCGGGCACCGACGACCTTCCTACCAGCAGTATGTTGCCAGTTGGTGGGCGTGACAGCACCGTCGCTGTGCTACACTTGTCCGCGTTTGAGGGTACGGCCGTTCGGCGGAAGCGCTGACGGGCCGTTTTGTCATGCTCTCAGCGTGCAACAGGGGGTTTGGATCTGCTGGTCTGGGCGCGCTGGGAAAGGAGAAGGCGACACATGTCGCTTGTCGATATGTTCTTCAACTCTTGGGGCGGCGATATGGCCGTCGACCTCGGCACGGCGAACACGCTTGTATCTGTTCGCGGCAGGGGGATCGTCTTGATCGAGCCTTCGGTCGTTGCCGTAGAGAAGGATACGAAGCGGGTCTTGGCCGTTGGAATCGAGGCCAAGCGGATGCTGGGGCGCACGCCGGGCAGTATTGTGGCGATTCGGCCCTTGAAGGACGGCGTCATCGCCGACTTCGAGGTGACCGAGGCCATGCTCAGGTACTTCATAAACAAGACGCGGATCAAGCGCTTTCCGTGGCAGCCCAAACCGCGAGTCGTCGTGTGCGTCCCGAGTGGCGTCACGGAAGTCGAGAAAAGGGCGGTGTTCGAGGCGACGATGCAGGCCGGCGCCCGGCAGGCATACTTGATCGAGGAGCCCATGGCGGCTGCGATCGGGTGCGGTCTGCCGATTCAAGAGCCGACTGGGAACATGGTCGTCGATATCGGCGGGGGCACGACGGAGGTGGCCGTGATCTCGCTCGGCGGAATCGTCGAAGCCGAGTCCATCCGCATCGCCGGTGACGAGTGCGACGAGGCGATCGTGAGCCACGTCAAGCGTGCCCACAACGTTCTGATCGGTGAGCGCACTGCCGAAGAGATCAAGTTCGAGATCGGTTCTGCGTGGCCTCTACTGGAGGAGGTCGACGCAGAGGTTCGCGGTCGCGATCTCGTCACGGGCCTTCCGCGGACCGTTTCTCTCGAGTCCGAGGAGGTTCGAGATGCGCTCGAAGAACCCCTCCTGGCCATCATCGCCACCGTCAAGGCCACACTGGAGCGCACGCCGCCTGAGCTGGCGAGCGATCTGATGGAGTACGGGATAGTACTCACAGGTGGTGGCTCGCTGCTCCGCGGCATGGACGAACGTTTGCGGCATGAGACAGGGATGCCCGTGCACGTCTCGGACAACGCGCTCACAAATGTCGTCGACGGGTCGGCGATGGCTCTCGAAGAGATTGACACGCTCAAGAAGGTCCTCACCGGCGGCCGCTAGGATGCGTGGCACTCCATGAAGCTGCCCCAGTCCGACAGAACGGTCGGAAACGCTGGCGTACTGGCGATTCTGCTGGTTGCCGCGATCGTGCTGATGACTATGTCTGCACGCGAGGGCGAGCAAGGGATGTTGCATCGTACTCGCAAGGCACTCCAGGCTGCGACGGCTCCGATCGCCAGCGTGGGCACGTGGATCTCGACGCCGGTGCGTGCGGTCACAGACTGGGCCGGCGGCCTATCCGTCTCTAGAAGCGAGGTCGATGAGCTGCAGACGCAAAACGAGGAGTTGCGGCAGCGTGTCGCGGAGCTGGAGGAAGCCCGTCTCGAGAACGAGCGTCTGCGGACTTTGGTTGGCTTCACCGAAGCCCGGAAGCTCGAGGCGTTGGGCGCGCGCGTGATAGCTCGGCCAACCAGCTCGTGGGAGTCCGTCATCGTCATCGACAGAGGAACTGCGGATGGCGTTGAGCCCGGGATGCCGGTGCTGGCGCCGCAGGGCCTTCTCGGGCAGACCGTGGAGGTCACCGAACACAGCGCGAAGGTGCGTCTGATAGTCGATCAGAGGAGTGGCGTGGCCGGCATGGTGCAGTCTACCCGAGCCGAAGGGATCGTGCGCGGTTCGGTAGAAGGCGGTTTGGACATGGAGTACGTCTCCCGAGAAACGACGGTCGTTGCCGGCGACATCGTGCTCACTTCCGGAATGGGCGGTGTCTATCCGAAGGGACTCCTGATCGGCGAGGTGAGCAAGGTCGATCTTCCCGAGAACGCGCTCTTCTCGATCATCGAAGTGCGCCCGTCGGCTCGCCTCCAGGGCGTGGAGGAAGTGATCGTGCTGGTCGGGGCCACTTCGACTGCGGATGTGGGAGACGGCGAATGAGGCGCGCGCTTCCATCTATGGCGGCGATCCTTGCGGGGACTCTGCTTCAGGTGTCGATCGCCCCGCAGATAGCCATCGGGGGAACGGTCCCGAATCTGTTGCTGCTCGTCACCGTCACGGTGGCTCTCGTCGAGGGGTCTCGGGCCGGCGCGATCGGCGGGTTCGCTGCAGGACTCGTGTTCGATCTGCTTGGCACGGGGCCAGTCGGTGCCATGGCCTTCGTCTTGGCCCTGATCGGACATCTCGCAGGATCGCTGCAGGAGCAGATGTTTGCCGAGGGATGGCGTCTACCTGTGTCGGTCGTTGCGCTGGCGAGCCTACTGTCCGAGGTGGCGTACTGGCTGGTCCTGTGGGTGAACGGGGCGGCGCCACCGTTCCTTGCGACGCTTTCGCAGGTGATAGTGCCGAGTGCATTGTATAATGGCGCCTTGGCGCTGCTGGTCTATCCTTGGTTGGCGCGGCTGTTGCGCCGGGAGCGGCCCGTGAGGACCTTCAGCCGTCTCGCGTAGTGGGCGATCACGGTCGGCGGGGAACAACCGTGCAGCGACGGAGTATCCGGGCCCAGGCCCCGTGAGGTCGTGTAGATGTCGCCTTTCCGTGAACAACTCAGAGGCCGTTTCGCGGTTCTCGGCATTGTCGTTCTCGTAAGTCTTGGCGTGCTGCTGGTCCGGCTCTGGAGCATGCAGGTTCTCGCGGGAGCGGACTACGTGGCACTTGCGAACGACAACCGCGTTCGCGAGATCACACTGGATGCGCCCCGAGGACGGATCCTTGACCGCGACGGCGAGGAGCTCGTTTCGAACCGGGCTTCCCTCGCGGTGAGTGTCGCACCTTCGGCAAAAGACGACGAGGAGATGCTGTATCGCCTGTCGATCTTGCTGGACAGGCCGCTGGAGGAGATCAAGGAGCGGGTCGCGTCCACGCGCGAGGAAGCGTTGCGCCCCAGGATAGTCTCGCTGGACGTATCGCGGGACGTAGTGAGCTACCTTGCCGAACACGAGTCCGAGTACCCCGGGGTCGAGGTCCAGGTGGTCGCCGTGAGGGAGTACCCGCAAGGGAGCCTCGCCGCACACGTTCTCGGCTACACCGGAGAAATCTCCGAGGAGCAAATCGAACAGCCGGAGTTCTCGAGCTACGCACTTGGCGACATCGTCGGCAAGACTGGCGCGGAGCGGCAGTTCGAGTCCGTTCTGCAGGGCGACAAGGGATATCGGCGCCTAGAGGTGGACGCGCGAGGGCGACAACGGCACATCATCGAAGAAGGGCAGGCGATACCCGGGCGAGACGTCGTACTGACGATCGACTCCGAAGTCCAGGAGGTTGCCGAGAAGGCGCTCACGAATGCGATCAGAGATGCCCATCTTGACGAGTACCCGAAAGCGAAGGCTGGGGCGGCCGTCGCCCTCGATGTCAGGACCGGCGAAGTGCTCGCGATGGCGAGCCTGCCCACCTACGATCCGACACTCTTCCTCGGCGGCATCTCGGAGGAGAACTGGGAGCGTCTGAACGCCAAGGGAAGCGAGTACCCGCTCACCAACAGGGCGATCATGGCGCAGTACCCGCCAGCGTCGACGTTCAAAGGCATCACTGGGCTCGCCGGACTTCGATACGGGGTGACCCGGGAATGGGCGATGTACTACTGCCCAGGCAAGTGGATCGAGATGGGCGAGCAGTGGCCCAAGTGGTGCTGGAACAGATCCGGGCATAGGGAGATCACGTTCCACAGTGGAATCGTCGAGAGCTGCGACACGGTCTTCTACGAGATCGGCTACGAGTTCTACAAGCAGGGCGACGAGAAGCTGCAGAAGTTCGCGAGGCAGTTCGGCTTCGGGAGTCCGCTCGGGATAGACCTCCCAGGTGAGGTTGACGGCCGCGTGCCCGACGCGGCGTGGAAGGCCGAATTCAACAAGAACTACCCCGAGTACCAGCAGTGGTTGCCCGGAGACACGGTCAACATCGCCATCGGCCAAGGCGATTTGCTGGCCACTCCGCTCCAGATGGCTGCGGCATATGCCGGCATCGCCAACGACGGGAAGATCATGCGGCCGCACGTCTTGAAAGAGGTGCGTGACGAGAGCGGTCAGGCGGTTCTGGAGTACGAGGAGGATGTGGCGGCCGAACCCGATGTCACAACGCAGAGCCTCGCTGTGATGCGGCGTGGTCTGCGAGACGTGACGGAGGAGGGGACGGCCGAAGGCGCATTCGCGGACTTCGGAGCGGCCGTCGCCGGCAAGACTGGAACGGCACAGGTGACCGGGAAGGACGACTACGCGTGGTTCGTGGGGTTCGCTCCGATCGAGGACCCGCGGTACGCGGTAGCCATCGTTATCGAACAGGGTGGCCACGGGGGTTCGATCGCCGCTCCGGCCGCCAGAGAGATACTCGCTGCCCTCCTCGGCCTGCCGGTGGAACACGTTCGGGCAGTAGACGTTTCGAGGTGAGCAGTGGTTCGGACTGACGCCAACAGATTCAACCGGTGGGTGAACCTGCCCCTCCTCGTGACTGCGGCATTGCTGGTTGTCTTCGGCAGCGTCGTGGTGCAGTCGGCGACGTCCGCGATGGCCGGCGGCGACGTGTTGTTCAGGCGTCATCTCTTCGGAATCGGCCTCGGCCTGGTGATGATGGCGCTTGCATGGGCATTCGACTACACGTCGCTCAAGGCCTACCTAGGCCCGCTGATTATCCTGGACGCGTTTCTGGTCATCAGTCCTCGCATTCCGGGACTGGGGGACACGGCCAGAGGCGCAACGTCGTGGTTGGAGATTGCGGGGTTCAGGCTGTTCCAGCCGTCAGAGCCCGCCAAGCTTGTGACGATCGCGATCATGGCGATCGTGATATCGCAGTACAAGGGGCGTATTGAGGAGAAGAAGGACGTGGCCCGCGTGATGGGCTACCTGATGATCCCGCTCGCACTGATTCTCCTGCAGCCGGACCTCGGCACCGGAATGGTGTTCGTGGCGATCGCGATGGGCATGCTCCTCATCGGTGGCCTGAAGCCGCGGTGGTTCATCGCGTTTGCACTGGCGGGTGTCGTCATCGTCGCCGGGGTCCTGTACTTCAACGTGCTCGAGCAGTACCAGGAAGATCGGCTGGTGGTGTTTGTCGAACCGAGCCGCGATCCCTGGGGCGCAGGCTACAACTTGGCCCAGTCCAAGATCGCCATCGGATCCGGTGAGATCACGGGAAAGGGTCTCGGTTCGGGCACGCAGTCGAATCTGAACTTCCTCCCAGAGCGTCACACGGACTTCATCTTCTCGGTACTTGGGGAGGAACTTGGGTTCGTGGGCGCCGTCATGCTGCTCGGGCTGTATCTAGTTCTGCTGGTCGTCGCACTGGAGATCGCCGCGTCCTCCCGTGACCTCAGTGGCTCGCTGATCGTGGCGGGACTCATCAGCATGTGGACCTTCCAGATTCTGGTCAACATGGGCATGACCATTGGCCTGATGCCGATTACCGGCATCCCTCTGCCGTTCATGAGCTTTGGAAGCTCGTCCATGGTCACCAACCTGGTGGGAACGGGTATGCTTCTGTCCGTGTGGGCACGGCGGTATGGCGTCTAGCCTTCGAGGAAGGACTCGTTGTGAGACTCCCCTTCGACGTACGCGATGTCGTGAAGTCCGGATCGCAGATCAACAAGCTTCGCGAGGAGCCCGTCCGGCTCGCGGTCTTCGTTGAGGCCGATGCACCGGATTCGCTGGTGGACGTCGTCCAGGCCAGTTTTCGACCTTATACGGCCAACGCGAGGCTGCAGGTCGAGGTGACCGAGCCGGGTGTGGAGTTCGTCGTCGACTCGGCGGTCGATGCTGTCGTGGGCGTCGTCGGCAGTGGCCAGATGGGACTCGCAAGACAGCTCGAAGACCCGCGGGAACGCGCCATCCCGACGGCCGTGATCGCTCTCGGCGAGGAGTCGTCACCGATAGCCGAGATGCTCAGACATCCGTATCGCGACACGCTTGCACATGCCGATCCCACGGTCTTGGTCGAGGACGAACTCGGGGAATGGCTGGTCGAGCGCGTGCCCGACAAGCGGCTCGCCCTGGCGCACAACTACGCGTTCATGCGAAGGGCGGTCGCCCTGGAGGCAGTCAAGAACACGGCGTGGCAAAACGGTGCGATCGGCGTCGTCGCCTTCGTTCCGGGCACGGATATGCCGCTCATGACTGCGAACCAGATCAAGATGCTGTTCCAGATAGCTGCTGCCTACGGGGAGCCGCTGGGAATGGAGCGTATGCGGGAACTTGTTGCGATTGTTGGAGGCGGATTCGTGTTTCGGACGATTGCCCGGCAGACCGCCGCGCTCATTCCCGGCTTCGGGTGGGCGATAAAGGGCGGCATCGGCGCGAGCGGCACTCTGGCCGTCGGATATGCGGCAGTGAAGTACTTCGAGGGCGGCGCGGACCTGGGCAGACTGTCCGAGCAGTTCGATCGTATCAAGCACTCTCTCACCGAGCGCTTTGCGAGTGACGCGGAGGAGCGCGCGGCCGGTGACGACTAGCGCTTGGGACGAGGTCGAGCGACTGCTCGCCGGTGTCGAGCGTCCAGCCCGATACATCGATCATGAGTGGGGCGCCCTCACAGACGCCGAGGCGACGTATCGAGTCGTGCTCGTCTATCCCGACGCGTACGAGATCGGGATGGCCAATCAAGCGTTGAGCATCCTGTACGAACGCGTGAACTCGCATCCGAACTTGGTCGCCGAGCGTTGCTTCCTACCCTGGAAGGACATGGGGCAGGCCATGCGCGAGCGGGCCGTGCCGCTGTTCGGCCTTGAGTCCGGTGCGCCCTTGCGCGACGCGGATCTCATAGGGATCACGCTGCCCTGCGAAACGACGTACACGAACGTACTGGAGGTCCTGGACCTCGCCGGGATTCCGTTGAGGGCTCAGGAGCGCGAAGCGGGGATGCCGCTTGTGGTGGGAGGCGGGCCGTGCGTCTACAATCCCGAGCCGATGGCACCGTTCTTCGATGCGCTGCTGATCGGGGAGGGCGAGGACGCGATCCTGGAAATCGCGGAGGCTCACCGCGCGTCACGCGATGCGGGTGCGGACCGCATGGAGACCCTGTCCTCTTTGGCACGCGTACGAGGCGTGTACGTTCCCGCATTCTACGAACCGTCATGCGATTCCACGGGAAGCCTCTTGAGGATGGACGCGCGAGACGGTGTTGAGCCGGTCGTCCG